>CAYUPD010000124.1:0-4739 GCA_964446645.1 uncultured Rhodospirillaceae bacterium | reverse complement strand
CCCTTCCCTAACGAAGACACCACGCCGCCGGTAATAAATACATAACGCGTCATCGCCCCATCCCTATCCTTACCCGTGTTATACGATACTCACTTCGCCAACGGCACTTCGGGCGCCGCCGGAGCCGCCGGCGCCTCGGGCGCGGGCGCTTCGACTGGCGCTATCTGATCGACCAAACTGTTCTTTTGATGCTGCCCGCTCGCCAAAATCCCAAGCGCCAGGCTGTTCAGGATAAACAACGTCGCCAACACCGCCGTCGTCCGCGTCAGAAAATTCGCCGATCCGCGCGCCGTAAACAAGCCGCCCATCGTCCCCGCGCCGCCGCCGCCCATCAACCCGCCTCCGTCCTGCGCCGTCTTTTGGAGCAATATCACCGCGATCAGCGCTATGGCCAATATCAACTGGACGATGAGCAGGACGTTTTGCATCGATCTTTCCCCTTAAAATCATACAAACAAAAAAGCCGTGAACCTTGCGGCTCAGGCCGACCACGAAACCTTGTTTTGGGCTGGAATGATTTTATAGACGAACAAACCGTAAAAAGAAAGCTTTTAAGACTCTTTTTCTCTCTTGCGGCGCCGGGTTCGGCCCACAAGATAGCTTGAATTTTTCTTTAGTTAACAAGAGAATAGTGGCGCATTCTCATGCTGTTCGTTTGAAAAAAAACGCTCCTGATACTAAAATCTTTTGCCTCTCCATTCCTTCTTCCGGCTAGCCTGCCGCTCCTCAAAAGGCTCGGCGAATCGTTCATCCCTTCGGCCCCCTACTCTTCAGGGATTCCTTGACAAGACAAGGCTTGTTCTCAAAACTTCCTTCCGCCCGGCGGTTTAGGGTCGGTTTTATATTTTCAGGACATCATGGACATTTCTCTCGAGGACCTTTTCCGCAACGTCGGACGACTGCGGAACCTCTCTTTAACGACCAATACGCCCGTCTGCCACAGCATCGTTCTTCCCGCTGCCTCTTATTCTCCTTGGGGCGACGATCGGCCTTTCCTCAACGCTTTCGACGCCATGCGCGACAACACGCTCGTCGATCTTTACCGCTGCTATGAGCTTTGGCATCTCTCCGGCCAAATGGCCTCCGTTGACGGCGATATCCTCGAAGTCGGCGTCTGGCGCGGCGGCACCGGATGCCTCATCGCTTCGCGCGCTCAAACCCTCGCCCCTTCAAAACGCGTCTTCCTCTGCGATACCTTCTCGGGCGTCGTCAAAACCGGCGCTTCGGACCCCCGCTATAAAGGCGGCGAACATGCCGACACTTCCGTCGATATCGTCAAAAACGCCGCCGCCAAACTCGGACTCCGCAATGTCGACATCCTGAAAGGCATCTTCCCCGACGAAACCGCCGCCCAAATCGCCGACAGAAAATTCTGCTTCTGCCACATCGACGTCGACTCGTACGAATCCGCTCGCGATACTCTCGATTGGGCATGGCAGCGCCTCAGCCCAGGCGGATGTATTGTTTTCGACGATTACGGATTCTCTTCCTGCGACGGCATTCGCAAGCTCGTCAACGAACGCTTCCCCAAAGACGGCTGTTTGTTCGTTCACAACATCAACGGCCATGCCGTTGTCGTTAAAATAAAGTAGGCTTATCGATCCTCAAACGGTATCCCTTTCGCCGCAAAAAGCTTTTGCAAACTTCCCTCCTGCACCATCTCGCGCAGAATGTCGCTCCCGCCCACAAACTCGCCCTTCACATACAACTGCGGCAGCATCGGCCAGTCGCTGTAGTCCTTGATCCCCTGATGAAGCCCAGGGTCCGCCAGCACGTCCACCGCCTTGTATTTTACCCCAAGCATCGACAGAATCTGCACCGCCTGCGCCGAAAAGCCGCACTGCGGGAATACGGGCGTGCCCTTCATATACAGCACGACGTCGCACGTCGTGACTTCGGATCGTATGCGCTCGGATATGGCCGGATTGATCATGGACGCTTCCCTTCAACCCGCATTATGCCCTTTCGAAAACCCCGTGAGAAGCGGAATCCGCAGAGATTCTTGACAAGCCTCCCGTCCTTTCCTTAAGACTTCTGTTGACGCAACGCTTTTGACGGATGTTCCTTATGTTCTCTCCGGATATCCCTCCGCCTTCCAAATATCGCAGGCCCGCCCCCGCTCCGCAAAAAAAACCTAACGATAAAAGATCGGCGTGGATCGTTCGCGGTCTTCAAATCTTCTTCATTGTCGCCGGAATCGGCCTCATCGCCGGAATTATCGCCATGAGCCCCAAGCAAAAAAAGCTCGTTTGCGACAAGGGACTGATGGGCTCCCGAAGCTCGCTTATCTCGTTCGGAACGTGTACCGAAAAATAGTTACTCTTTCGGCGGTATCGCCGTGCTGAGCGTCAGCGCCCTGAGCACGCCCCCGACCCGCCCTTGCAGCGCCGCGTACACCATCCGGTGCTGCTGCACTTTCGTCTTGCCCACAAACGCCCGGCTTTCGACGTACGCTTCGAAATAATCCCCGTCCCCGCGCAGGTCTTTTAACTCGACCACCGCGTCCGGCAACGCTTCCTTGATCAGGCGATCAATTTCGGCTTCCGTCATCGGCATGGCGCTACCTCATGTAATCGGGCAAAAACGATTCATGCGCCGCGCGCAGACTCTCGACCGCGATCTTCTCATCCCCTAAATCAAGGTCCTTCCCCGCCGTCGCGCCGAGCTTCGCCAGCGGAATATGCGCCGCTTCGGCTTTTTTGAGAACCTTCTCGGGCTGCGTCGTCGCGATCACATAGCGCCCCTGATCTTCGCCAAACCAAAACGCCGCGTCGCCTTCAACCACTGCCTTCAGGCCGACGCCTTTCGGCATCGCCATCTCAGCCAACGCCACAAGAAGCCCCCCGCCCGACACGTCGTGGCAGGCCTCCAAGAGCCTTTCGTCAATCAAGGCGCGGACAAATTCGCCCCGCGCACGCTCGGCTTTGAGATCGACCGGCGGCGGCGCTCCTTCTTCCTTGCCGTGTATCTCGCGCAAATAAAGCGACTGGCCGACGGCGCCTTTCGTTTCGCCTATGACAAACACCGTTTCGCCTTCGCTCTGAAACGCTATCCCTATGGCTTTCGTCACGTCCGGCATCAGGCCGACTCCGCCGATCGCAGGCGCGGGCAATATCGCCTTCCCGCTCGTTTCGTTATAAAGGCTGCAATTCCCCGACACCACGGGATAGTCCAGCGCCTTGCACGCCGCCGATATCCCCTGCACCGCGCCTACAAACTGCCCCATGATGCGCGGCTTTTCGGGATTGCCGAAGTTCATGCAGTCCGTGATCGCCAACGGCTTCGCGCCCACCGCGCAGATGTTCCGCCACGTCTCGGCCACCGCTTGCTTGCCTCCTTCTTCCGGACTCGCCGCGCAATAACGCGGCGCGCAATCGACCGATATCGCCAGCGCCTTTTTGCCGTCGTCCAGGCGAACCACCGCCGCGTCGCCGCCTGGCCCCTGCGCCGTGTTCGCCCGCACGAGACTATCGTACTGCTCCCATATCCAGCGCTTCGAGCATAAATCCGGCGAAGCGATCAGCTTCTTCAAAACGCCCAAGATTGTTTCGCCCTTCGGCAGCGGATAGCGCGCCGCGTCCAGCTCGGGCAACGGCGGCGTCGGCTCCCACGGACGATTGTAAACCGGCGACTTCTCGACCAACGGATCGACCGGCATATCCACCTCGACCTCGCCCCCGCGCGTGCACACCATGCGCCCCGTGTCCGTCAATTTGCCGATAATCGCAAAATCAAGCTCCCACTTCTTGAAAATCTCCCCCGCCTCGGCCTCGCGCCCCGGCTTTAAAACCATCAACATGCGCTCTTGGCTTTCGGACAGCATGATCTCGTACGCCGTCATTCCCGTCTCGCGCAGCGGCACTTTGTCGAGGTCGATCTCAATCCCCAAACCGCCCTTCGACGCCATTTCAACCGCCGAGCACGTCAGCCCCGCCGCGCCCATATCTTGTATCCCGATGATCGCGTCCGTCGCCATCAGCTCGAGGCACGCCTCAAGCACCAGCTTCTCGGTGAACGGGTCGCCCACCTGAACCGTCGGCCGCTTGCTGTCGGAATCCTCGTTGAACTCGCCCGACGCCATCGTCGCGCCCTTGATCCCGTCGCGCCCCGTCTTAGACCCGACATAGACCACCGAATTGCCCACGCCCGCCGCCGCCGAATAGAATATCTTGTCCGCGTCCGCCACGCCCACCGTCATCGCGTTGACGAGATTGTTGCCGTTGTAGCTCGCGTGAAATTCCGTCTCGCCCCCTACCGTCGGCACGCCGATGCAGTTGCCGTACCCGCCGATGCCCGCCGCCACGCCCGCAATCAGCGATTTTGTTTTCGGATGATCGAGCGACCCGAAACGCAGCGCGTTCATGTTCGCCACGGGCCGCGCGCCCATCGTGAACACGTCGCGCAATATCCCCCCCACCCCCGTCGCCGAGCCTTGATACGGCTCGATGTAGGACGGATGATTATGGCTTTCCATCTTGAACACCGCCGCCTGCCCGTCGCCGATATCGATCACCCCTGCGTTCTCGCCGGGGCCGCAGATCACCCACGGCGCTTTCGTCGGCAACGTCTTGAGCCACACGCGCGTCGATTTATACGAACAATGCTCGGACCACATCGCCGCCGCCACGCCGAATTCGGCCTTCGTCGGCTCGCGCCCCATCATCCCGAGAAGAATGTCGTATTCGTCCTTCGACATCCCGTGCTCGGCCAGCAGGCCTTCGACGCCGCCTTTTTCTTGT
>CAYUPD010000123.1:4556-4767 GCA_964446645.1 uncultured Rhodospirillaceae bacterium | reverse complement strand
TCACCTCGTCGCCCGCAACCACGCCAGCGGCCAGGGCCGCCAACGTTAAACTAATCGTGCCGTTGTTCACGACGACGCAGTGCTTGGCCCCCGTGTACTCGGCGATCATGCGCTCGAATTTTTCGGTGCGCTTGAACTCGGTGATAAAGCCGTCCTCGTCCATATAATCGCACAGGGCCTTCTTTTCCTCTTCGCCGAAGAAAGGCCTCAT
>CAYUPD010000123.1:0-4522 GCA_964446645.1 uncultured Rhodospirillaceae bacterium | reverse complement strand
CCTCGATCATCTCGAATGCCGGTTCAAAGGGCGGAAAATACATGGCCCTTGCGAATTTTTCTTTTGTTTCCGCGTCCCAAGCGGGGTCCATCTGCCCGCCGTACGGAAGCTCGTTTTTATAGTAACGGCCCCCCAAGGATTGTTTTTTTCCGGGACGGCCCGCGCCGCGCAAGGCGTCGCCCAGCCTCGCCAAGCCGCGTTGCATGACTCTGTAGTTGAGCGAATGGGCGGTGTCGTCGGGAAGGATGGCGACCTCTTCCGTCAGGATGATGTCCCCCTCGTCGAATTTTTCGCTGATAAAATGGTAGGTAAAACCCGAAGCGGACTCGCCGTTGATAATGGCCCAGGGCGTCGAGAAACAGCCCTTGTACGCCGGAAGCAGGCCCGGATGAAAATTGACGGCTCGGCGCGGAAATTTTCCGACGATCTCGGCGGAAAAGAGGTACTTCCAGCTAATGCTCAATAGGATATCCTGATCGCCTTTCGTTTGATCGAGCGCGTATCGGTCGAATTCTTTCGAGCTGCCGACCGTGCGCGCGCTCATCCGGTTGAAATCCAGAAAAGCCTCCAGAGGCCCGTTTACGCCGGCACGGCATATGGCGACCCTGATATCGTCCGGCGTATAGCCGAGGGCGAAAAGCTCTCGAAGCGCGACGACGCCTTGGGACCCCTGTGTGGCAAGGATGATCGTCAAAACCGTCTCCTGTCCTGTTCGGGGCCGACATAGGGGCCGTTTTTAATCTCGAGCACCTGCGTTCCGTCTTCCAGAATGTCGTAGCCGTGCCCGCCATTGAGCAAAATCACGATGTCTCCGGCTCCCGCGTCGATTGTCGCTATTTTCTTTTCCTGCAAATCGTAAATATCGGCCCGGATTCGCCCGCTTTTGACGAACAAAACTTCCTGTGTCCGCAAAACCTCGCGTTTGACTTCGTTATGGATGTGCTCGGCAAGTTTTTTTCCGGCGCCGTAGCCCCAGATGCCGACCTGCACGAAATCTTCGTTGGCCGAATAGAAATTAAGCCCCTCGCGCCATGCGAGGATGCTTGGAATATGCCGCGCCAAAACCGTATCGCCTTGCTTGATCTCGACGGGTTTATCCATGTTTCGCCCCATTCTTTATGTACCACGCGACCGTGTCCGCGACGCCTTTTTTGAAATCCCGCGAAGGCCTCCAGCCGAAATGGCGCTCCCCGCGCGAGCCGTCCACGGTCTTATAAGGCGCGCCGTCGGGCTTCGTTTCGTCCAACACAAGCCGCCCTTCGTAGCCCGCGGCCTCTTTAATCATCGTCGCCAGATCGATGACGGAAATGCCTTTGCCGACGCCGATATTGATCGGATCGACGCACGCGGCGACTTCCATCCCGCGCACCATCGCTTCGGCCCCGTCGTCGATGTGCAGCCATTCGCGCACGGGCTTGCCGCTGCCCCAGACGACGACGCGGGGTTCGCCCTTCTGCTTGGCGCGGACGATTTTCATCACGAGCGCGCCCAAGGCATGCGAACGCTCTTCCTCGAAATGGTCTTCGGGGCCGTACATGTTGGATAAAATCAGGTTCAATGCGTCGAGGCCGTATTGTTTTTGATAGGCCCACGCGCCGACCCACGACGCTTTACGCGCAAAGCCGTAGACCAAAACCGACTCATGCAAGGGGCCGTTCCAGAATTCGTCTTCCTTAAAAAACGTCGCCGCGCCGGGATAGGCGCAGTTGGAGATGGGATTGACGACGCGCTTGACGCCGGACTGCTTGGCCGCCTCGAGCAAATTCAGCGTCATGTGCAGGTTGTTATGGAACAATTCGGCCGAGTGCTTGAGGCCGAATTGGATTCCGCCGACGAACGCCGCACAGTTGAGCACGAATTCGGGCTTTGCTTTTTCAAAAAAATCCAGCGTTGCGCGGCGGTCCCGCAAATCCACCCCAAGGCTCAGCGACGTTCCGGTAAACTCAAGACGCTTCTCTTCCAGCAAGCGGCAAACGCGCTTGCCCAAAAAGCCCGTGCAGCCCGTTACAAGGATCACGCGTCGCTCCCGCCGTAAGTGTCGTAGGTAAGGTCGTAATCGACCATGATGCGGACGAGTTCTTTGAGGCTCGTCTTGGATTCCCAGCCCAGTTTCTTCTTGGCCTTGCTTGGGTCGCCGCGCAAAACTTCGACCTCAGCGGGCCTGAAATATTTCGGATCGACCGCGACGCGAACCTTGCCCGTCGCCGCGTCGATGCCTTTTTCGTCCACGCCTTTTCCTTCCCAGCGCAGCTTGATGCCGACGCACGAGAACGCTTCTTCGGCAAATTCGCGCACCGAATGGGTTTCGCCCGAAGCAATGACGAAATCGTCCGGTTCTTCCTGTTGCAGCATCAGCCACATGCATTCGACGTAGTCTTTGGCATAGCCCCAGTCGCGCTTGGCGTCCAGATTGCCCAGCGTCAGCACGTCCTGCTGGCCTTTTGAGATGCGCGCGGCCGCTTTTGTGATCTTTTTTGTCACGAACGTTTCGCCGCGGCGGGGCGACTCGTGGTTGAACAAAATGCCGTTGCACGCAAAAAGCCCGTAGGCCTCGCGGTAATTGATCGTGACCCAATAGGCGTAAAGCTTGGCCGCGCCGTAGGGCGATTTCGGATAAAACGGCGTCTTTTCGGACTGCGGCGCGGTCTCGGGCAGGCCGCCGAACAGCTCGGACGTCGAGGCTTGGTAAAAACGGGACGGCTTCTCTAAATTCTTGACGGCATCCAGCAATCGCAGCGTGCCGATCGCATCGACTTCGGCCGTATATTCGGGAACCTCGAACGACACCGCGACGTGCGACTGCGCGCCCAGATTGTACACCTCGTCCGGCTGTATTTTGGACAGGACGGAATTGAGGTTGCTCGAGTCCACCAGATCGCCGTGATACGTCTTAAACCGCGGATGGTTCATGATGCGGTCGATGCGCTGGGTCGTGAATACCGAGCTGCGCCGCAAAATGGCGTGGACTTCGTAATCCTTGGCCAAAAGAAACTCGGCCAGATAGGACCCGTCTTGCCCCGTGACGCCTGTGATAAATGCTTTTTTCATCGTGTTCGTGAAAGGAAGATCGCGTTGTCGCCCAAAGGGTTAATATAGGCTGATTACTTATAGTCAAGCAAGGCGCTTTGCGCCTACCCCTTTATGCGCGCGAGAATCCTTGTTTCCCCGGCTTTGCGCGATAGAATCGGCGCATGCCTTCTCGCGCACATGCCCTCATCCGCGTCAACGACGACATGCAGTCCGGCTATTCTTATGTTCTGGCCGCGCCTGCCGGGAAAAACTTCGACCCCTCTTTTGCCCCGCATTTTTCGCCCAAAGAGATGCTCGCGCTCGGCGTTTTTGAGGGTAAATACTGCAACGACTGCCGCGCCGAATTCCCCAAAGACTGGTTTGCCAAGGCCAAAATAAGCCGCGAGGCCGACCCTTCGCTTAACTACTTCAAAATAAAGAGTCGCCAGCCGCTTTCCGTCTGGCAGGACAAGGGCTGGATTCGCGGCCCCGATCCGCGCGGCTGGTTCCAGTGGTATTGCAGGTATTATCTGGGCCGCCGTTTGCCCGAACTCGACGCGTGGCAGATCAAACGCTGGCGCGCCTTCGCCCGCCACGCCGGGCAAATAAAAGCCAACTGCAAGCGCGGCGACCTGGATTGCCGCCCGCGCCAGAGGCAGGCTTTGCTCCAATGGGCCTACGACCCTTTTATTTGAGCGCGACGATTAAAGCGACGGGCACGTCGAAAAAGCGCTGCTGTTGACCGAACATTTCCATACGCCGTCTTCGCACAGCTGCGTGCCGTAGAAACTCATGCTCTTCCAACCGCATTGTTGATTGCCCGAACACGTCCAGCTGGCCGAATACGTTGTGCCGTCCGGCGCGGCCGGAACGCTGTAAGGCGTTATGCTCCACCCCGAATTGGCGTAACCCAAAGTCGAATAGGAATAGGCTCCTCTGGTACAGACGTCGATGACGCAACTGCTCGTGCCGTAATATATCTTTTGCGCCGGGCACGATTTGCCGACCGGCGTATCGCATGAGGGAACGCCATTGACGATCTTTGTAATCACCTGCTTTGGGTTTGTGCAGGCGTAATTAATGTTGTTAACCGGCGTGCAAACGGGCTGTCCGTTCGAGATGCCCGACAAAACGCCCGACGCGCATTTAATGTCCTTGTTCGACGACATCGCCTTCCATACCTGATCCCCCGCCGCGCAGTTGGCCTGCGTGTTGCACAGGCACGCGACAATATTGAGCCCGTCGGTATCCATCTTCGTCGTCCCGAGCGTAACATTAGAACACGACGTTCCGAGCAACCCTGCCTCCGCCCGCGACGCGCCCAACAAAGCCAGAGCAAAAATAATTATCGGGACATAACGTCGCATGATTTCCTCCTCATTCGGCGCAATACGGAACATTGTTGACGATTTTCGCGATGCCTTTGGGGCACGAAATATCCGGGACCGTTCCCGTCGAAGCGCAAACGGGCTGCCCGTTCGAAAGGCCCGATAAAGCTTGCTGCGGCGTCGCG
>CAYUPD010000122.1:0-4797 GCA_964446645.1 uncultured Rhodospirillaceae bacterium | reverse complement strand
AAAAGAGGCAGGCCATAACGAGCAGGGGAAACATAACGGCTGTTTCCTTGCTTGCGAGCGCGAGGACGAAAAGCGGAAGAGAGATAAGGATTTTCCGCAAAGAGAAGTCGGGCAAAAGAACGATAAGGGCCAAGAGGCAGAAGAAAAAGAAGAGCGGATCGGCGGTGCCGCTCATATAAGTCACAGCCTCGGTATGCAGGGGATGAACGGCCCATACCAAAGCCGCGACGAAGACGGCCTTTACGTTAAAACCGAGCTTCGCGCCGAGCTTATAGACGAGGCAGGCGTTGGCCATATGCAGCGTCAGATTGAGCGCATGGAAAAAGAAAGTCCCGCCGTCGCCCAAATGAAAGGCCAAAAGATAAAGCAGGATTTGCAAAGGCCTGTAGAAGCCGTGCGCGACGCCCGCGCCCGCCAGTGTCGGCTGGGTCAGGATATCGCCGAGATGCCCCCATCCGCGCAAGTAGGCGTTGGTTTTGATGAGCAAATCGTCGTCGAAAAGAAAGCCGTTGCCGAAAACGTTCGCGTAAGAGACAAGAACGGCCAGCGCCAGAAACAGATAGGGCGCGGTCTTGCGCAAGGATTCGGAATATCGGACGTCGGCAAACAACATGCGCGCCAGCATGCCATCGCGGCGTCGCGACGGCAAGGCGAACCGCTCAAGGCTGTTTGGGGTTATAGGCTTCCTTGGCCTTTGCGTCGTAATAATCGGCGGTTTTGGGATCGTTCAGGTAGGTTTTGTAAATAAAGCTCAAAAGCTCGTCGGCGCGGTAGAAGTTCGGCTGGATTTCAAGAGCGTGCTTGGCGTGTTCGATGGATTTGCCGATCGTTTCCTTGCTTCGCGATTTGCGCAAATAGGTGACGGCGAGGTTGTAGCGCGTTTCGGCGTAGATATCGCTGGTCTCGATGGCTTTTAGAAACTGTTCGATGGCGTCGTCGTATTGGTTGCGGTCTGAGTAGTAAAGAGCGAGGTTGTTGTAGGCGCGCGACGATTTGACGCCGTAAGCGAAAATATTGTTATAGAACGAAACCGGGTCGTGCCAGATTTTATTCTGGTTGTGAGTTTTGACGGCGAAGGTAAAGGCAAGCGCGAGCGCGGCGACGGAAGCCAAAGCGGGCAAAGCGCGCGGACGGCCTTTCATGAGGGAGGCGAGCGTTTCAGCCGTACCCAAAAAGAGGCCGACCGAGGGCAAATACATCCAATGTTCCAGGAACAAAGAGTTCATTGTGATGAGAAGTCCCGTATCGGGCGAATGAGCGGCGGCAAACCATAAAAGGCCCCAGCTTAAAGCGAGCCCCCGCCTGATTTTGCAGCTGTAGGCGATATGCCCCGCCGCGCAAACGATCATGAGGGCGCCCGAGACGACGATCCATGCCCGGAAGGACGACTGGATGGCAAAAGTCCTCTCCATATGAAGGCCCGTCGGCCAGATCAGGAGCTGGAGATAGTTGGGCAGCGTGGCGAGGAACGTATAGACCCTGTAAATCGGCTGGGTCGCGTAGATTTTCATGTCCGAGAACTGGGGCATCGCGTAGAAGCGGTCGTAGCTTTGGGGGCCGTCGAGTCCGGGAGCCGTCGCGCGCCAGCAAACGAAGGCGAGCGTAATGAGCCAAAGCGGCCATGTTCTGAGGTATGTGCTCGGGTTGAGGCGTCTTTCGCTGACAAAAAACAAGCAGGCCATGACCAGAAGGGGAAACATGACCGTGGCTTCCTTGCTGACGAGTCCGAGCAGGAAGAGGGGAATGACTTTCAGGATTTTTTTGAACGTCACGTCGGGCAAAAGAACGATGACGGCCCAAAGGCAGAAGAAGGCGGCCAGAGGGTCAGCGGTGCCGCTCATATAGGTGACGGCTTCGGTATGGATGGGATGAAGGCCCCAAATCAGGGCGGCGAGAAAAGCGCCGTTGAGGTTGAAGCCGAGCTTCGCGCCGATCCGGTAGACGAAGCAGGTGTTGGCGATATGCAGCGCGAGGTTCAGAAAGTGGAACCAAAAGACGTTGCCGTCGCCCAGATGGAACGCGAAGAGATAAAGCAGAACCTGCAAGGGTCTATAGAATCCGCCGTCGATATGAGCGCCGGCGGTCGTCGAGGTGGTCAGGATGTCGCCGATATGGCCCCAGCCGCGCAGGTATTCGTTGATTTCGATGAGCAGGCTGTCGTCAAAAAGAAAGCCGTTGTCGAAGCTATTGGCATAAGCGGCGAAAACGAACAGAGCCAAGACGAGATAAGGCAAGATCAGCCGCGCCTGCGGAGAAAGAAAATCGTCGCTTTGGGTTTTTACGGCGGGCATAAAACAAACGCGAAAAGGTTTAAGAATCGACAGATAGGTTCGGACGATACTAGTCTTTTTGAATAATGAACAAGAGGCAAAATAGGCGCTTTGAAACAAGATTTAATAAGAATATACTTCCCGCGTTATTTTAATAGCATAGTGGGGCGGCGCATGCGGATCATCGTCTTTTTTATTGCCGTGTTTTTAAGCCTCTCTTCTCCGGCGCAAGCCGCGACGTTGGTCGGAACGAGTTGCTCGCCTCTCGGCACAACTAAAATAGATACAAACGGCGTCAATATTATCGCATGTCTTAAGACCGACGAAAGCAATACAACCTTGGTCTGGAAAGCCATGACAAGCACAAACGTGACGTGCTCTTCGGGAAGTGCCGTAACAAAAGTAGTTAACGGCGTTTCTCAATGCGAAACGATTGCCGCCGCTGCCTCCTCCTCCCCCTCTTCTACGTCGACGGCTCCCAAATATTATACATGTCCTGTAATTAACCCGTTTTCAGGGTATTCTGTATGCGACGGAGTATCATGTTATATACAGGCTTCGGCTTGTAGTGGGCAAACGTCATTAACTCCGTCTTGCGTGTACTATGCGTCTACGAACAACGGTAACGGTACGGCAAGCACAAAGACATTTACGGCTACGTGCAATTAAAAAACATTTTTTGTTTAATGAGCTTCGGCCCAGTTGGCGGCGTGGCCTGCGTCGGCCACGAGCGGCACTTTAAGCTCGACGGCGGGGGCGGGGGCGTTTTCCATAACCTGTTTGACGAGTTTTGCCGTTGCGTCAAGCTCATCGACGGGAACCTCAAACACCAACTCGTCATGGACCTGCAATAGAAGCCGCGCGCCAAGCTTGGCGTCTTTAAGGGCCGGGACGACGCGGATCATGGCGCGCTTGATGATGTCGGCGGCCGATCCTTGCAGCGGCGCGTTGATGGATTGCCGTTCGGCAAAGTTGCGCCGCGCGGCGTTTTTTTCGCCGATGCCGGGAACATGGATGCGCCGTCCGAAAAGCGTTTCGACGTAACCGTGCTCTCGCGCAAAATTCTTTGTGGTCTCCATCCAGTCGCGCAGTTCGAAAAAGCGGTCGAGATAGTTGCGAATAAACTCGTTGGCTTCCGAGGGAGAAATGCCGATCTGCTTGGCGAGTCCGAATCCGCTAATGCCGTAGATAATGCCGAAATTGATGGCCTTGGCGGCGCGGCGCTTGTCGGGAGTCATTTCTTTCAGGGGAATGCCGAACACCTGCGAGGCCGTCAGCGCATGAATGTCTAACCCTTCGTGAAATCCCTTAATCAGTTCTTTAACGCCCGCCGTTGACGCGGCAAGACGCATTTCGATTTGCGAATAATCGACGGACATGAGGTCAAAACCGTCCTCGGCGATAAAGGCGCGGCGGATGGCGCGGCCGTCTTCGGTGCGGATGGGAATGTTTTGCAAATTGGGATCGGTCGAGGACAAGCGGCCCGTCGCCGCGCCGACCATCGAGAACGATGTATGCACGCGGCCTGTTTTTGGATTGATCTTGGCGGGCAGGGCGTCGGTATAGGTGGACTTGAGCTTGGCGACACTGCGCCAATCCAAAATCTTGGCGACGATCTCGTGCCCTTGCTCGGCCAAAGGTTCCAGAACGTCCGACGCGGTCGAGTAAGCGCCGGTCTTGCCCTTGGAGCCGCCCGGCAGACCCATCTCGGAGAACAAGACGTTGCCGAGCTGCTGCGGCGATCCGATGTTGAAGGCGTGTCCCGCGAGCGCATGAATTTCGGTTTCGAGTTTTTGCATGCGGACGGAAAGGCCGTGGCTTTGTTGGCGAAGGACTTCCGGATCGATGCGGACTCCCATCGTCTCCATGCCCGCAATGACGGGGACAAGAGGCCGCTCGATGCGTTCGTAAACGCGGGTTACGCGCTGCTGCACGATCTGCGGCTTCAGATGCAGCCACAGGCGAAGCGTAAAATCGGCATCCTCGGCGGCGTAGTCGGTGGCCTTGTCGAGAGGCACGCGGTCGAAGGTGATCTGCTTTTTGCCGGTGCCGGTCACGTCCTCGAAGGCGATCATTTTGTGCTGGCAATGGAGGAGGGCCAGCTCGTCCAATCCATGCCCATGAAGCCCGGCGGCAAGGACGTACGAGAGCAGCATCGTGTCGTCATAAGGCTCGACAATTAATCCATGCTGGGCAAGGACTTGCGCGTCGAACTTAAGGTTGTGCCCGATCTTGAGGACGACCGAGTTTTTCAAAAGATCGCGCAGAATCCGCGCGGCGGTTTTAGCGTCCAGTTGCTTTGGCGCGTTGCCGCCGCCGAAGGCAAAACCGCCGTCGTCGGGGGCGGTATTCGGATCGACGTGGCCCACCGGAATGTAACAGGCTTTTCCGGGCGCGACGGCCAAGGAAATGCCGACCAGTTTTGTCGTGCAGGCTTCTAGGGAATCCGTCTCGGTGTCGATGGCGACATAACCTTTTTCAAGCGCGGCATCGACCCACCACTGTAAGCGCGCCTCGGTCTGCACGA
>CAYUPD010000121.1:0-4810 GCA_964446645.1 uncultured Rhodospirillaceae bacterium | reverse complement strand
GCTTGGATATTCCGCAACATATGAGCAGCGTGGTCGCCTATATACGGCGCCAAAACCTCCACCGGCGCCTTATAAATTTAAAATTACGGAATTTAACGATGCGGTAGAAATCCACGGCCTCAATATCGACGACCCCGAAGAGCTTCAATCGGCCGCGAGCGAGTTTGTCAGATATTACAGCGATAAAGGCGACGAGAAATATATTAAAGTCGGAGAAGACGAAGACATAAGATTTAAGCTTGCCGTTTGGAAAGAAGCCAAGATATTGGGACATAGAGTTATCAACTTCGAACCAACGCCCAAACAAATAATCGATCTCGGCTTTCATATCACATATCAGACGATAAGCTACGAACCTCCGCCACCGGAGAAATATGATTTTAGAATTACGGAATTCAATGGCGAAGTAGAAGTCCACGGATTCAATATATACGACAAGGAACAGATTGAAGCCGCCGCTCGCAAATATGTGGAATATTATATAGATAAGGGTGACCGACAGTACATAAAAGTCAGGGACTCGGAAGATCTGGATTTTAAACTGGCTGTATGGAGACTTGCCCAACAGTCCGACGGCAGAGTTATCAACTTTGAACCGACAGCGGATCAAAAAAAGAAAATCAGCCGCCAAAAACCGCAAAAAGCGCTCCCGAAAGAGCCTTCCCGTCCCTCGTCGATAATGAAGGTAGAGTGGAAGTCAGCCCCCCCTTCCGCAGGCATACTTTCAAGGCTGCTTGCAAGACTGCAACACTCGTAGTTTCTCCGATCAGGTAAGATCGGAAAGAGCGACAAAGCCCCTATCTCCTTAAAAACCGGGTTTTTTGTTGATTTTGAAAGTAATTTAACCATTGTTGGAACCCCTTGCGATGCAATAAAAGCGACGTATCGCAGTTCTTTCGTATTTTTAATTTATTTAGGAAAAAGACAAAATGGGTAGCACGGGTTTAAGAAGCATCTTCAATCAACCGGCGCAAGACAGAGCCAGATTTGCTAACTGGCATTGGTGGAAGCATCCGGATGAAGAATATTCCGTGAGAACTTTTTTCGAGTGGTATTTCAGCCCCAACAATTATTCAAGCGGCACCGATTACCGGAAAGCCCTGATTATGGCGAACAATCTGGGTATCGACCCGCCTCTCGCGGAATCCGATTTCAGAGTAGGCAACGTCGCCAGCCTGTTCGCCGCCGCCGCAAGCGGCCAAAAAGGCCTGGACCTCTTGGAATTTCTCGAGACCCAGTCCCTGTTGGCCGGTAAGGTCGACAGCTTCGAAAAAATTTCCGATCTCATCGCTCTTCTTAACGACAAAGGAAAAGGATACGGATTCAGCCTTCCCCAAGTTTTGGAAGAAGTTTTCAACGATCGCCTCGCCGAAGCTATCAAATTGAAAGAGGAAAAAGCCGCCGCCCGCCTTGAGGTGCCATACGAGCCGAAGGCGCGCGAAGCGGATCTCGTCCCCTCCAAGCCGCGTCCAAACCCCGATCGTCGCAAACGTCCGCTTAATGCGCCAACATCCAGAGTTCATACAAAAAAAGTGAACCCTGACGATGTCTTAAGAAGGAAAGCAACGCTTGCCATAACAGACGACGTCAAAAGAACCGGCAGAGTGGGGAAGCCGCTGAATGATCTTTTCTTATTCGTTCCGGACTATGAAACAGGCCTCGAACCGCTATTCGTCGTAGCGGGTAAAAATACGGAAGCGAGAGCCCTCGCCCTGCACTTCGACCGTTATGTGCATGATCATGGTCTCGATCCGTCGAACGCAAAGGAAAACTTTCTCGCTTGGTTAGGCCAACTGAAAGACGCCGAAAAGCATATTGCGGACATGGGCCGTCTCAATCTCGTTCGCCTGTACATCATCCAAAATATTGGCCGGGACGAAAACGGAAAAACAGTGCGGAAATACCCCTATTTCGAACGTCCCTCAAAAAAGGCGTTCAACGAAGCCTTAGGGTTACCGACCAAACCACAGCCCCCTATTCAACGTGAGGCAAAAAGGTCGGCAAGAATGATTTCCGGAAGATCGGCGCCCTTAAAGATTTCGCCCGACGCCAAGCTGTGTTGTTATCGCAGCATCGTCAATCTCGACGCGCCGGTTTCGGAAAACAACGTCATGTACGTCGAGCCCGTCGTTTTCAAAACTGTTTCCCGCGTCTGCACAGGCAAAGGATCGACTATCGGTATTTCGGGAACGCACGGAAGCACAGGAACGGAACATGCCGCTTATGGAAAGAGCACCATTCCGTTTCTCAGAGAGGATTTGCACGCCAAAGACCTTCTTGGACCCGAAAAAGGCTTGGACTGGCGCAATCGCCAAAGAAAATCGGCTTGGCGTCAAGGCATAACGCTTATAGTCATGAGGCCCTCTTAGCATTCTGTCCGATCGAATGGAGCTTTGAACGATGCGCGACAATCGAATCACAGTGTCGGTTAAAGACGCATCTTCGATGGAAGCTTTAGGTTCGATTCTAGGAAAATGGCTTTTCGATCCAAATCTTCTCGCTCAGCGAAGCATCGTCATGCCCGTTTACGGCGTCAAAGACTGTGGAAAAACGCCGCTTCTCGAAGCGACCGAGGCATCGTGCCGGAGAAGAGTTCCGAAGGTCTTATTCAAGGTCCGTGATTTTGGAAAAGAAACCTATCCGGGGGCCGCACAAATAACTTTCCCCGACGACGGAACGGTCATAAAATTATCGCCCCCGAACTTAACCTATCATTACGATCTCCCGGCGATGGACAAACAAAGCACGCCCGGGATGATATATTGCTTTGAGCATGCGCCCATGGCCCCCCTTAGACGAGCCGATGTCGGAATTGTCATTTCTTGGCCGGGAGAAGAAGGCAACGTCGGCTATCTCAGAGACTTTTCTTCGAACATCGAAATCTGTGCGGAAAAATTTGGATGGAACGAACCGCAAATCGATTGCGTCGTCCAAAACATGCGCGAAGCCCAAGAAGACACGGCGGTCGATTGGAATGAACGGATTGTCCGTATTATCCTTCCGACCCGAGATAAAAACATCGAAAAATCATTTGGATTAATAAAAAGAGAGATCCAAAAAGCATTCGCGCCCAGATAAAGCGTCAAAATACAGATGGCCCCTCCCCCCCTTGGCACAAAGTGCCGAACGGAGGGGGAGAAACCTTCCCCGCCCCGCCTCAACTCATTGTTTCCAGTGAAAAATTTTTTGGCACGACTCCTGCATTATTTCCTGCGGGGACGCAGTGTGCGCCCCGGCAACGAAGTGAGCCTGCATGTTTACGACCAGCCTCGTCCTTCTCTCCGATCAGATCGCGCTTCAGCGGTCTGTGGACGTTGTGGCGAATAATATCGCGAACAGCAGCACGACGGGGTTCAAGCGCGAGGGGATTCAGTTCGAGACATATATGAGCCGCCCTACCCCAACTCAAAGCACAAGTTACGTCTACGACCGCGCGACGTATAAGGACACAACGCCGGGGACGATCAGCACGACGGGCAACCCGCTCGATCTCGCGATTCAGGGAAAAGGCTATTTTCAGGTTCAAACGCCGCAAGGGACGCAATACACGCGGGACGGAGCGTTCAGGACGGACAGCACGGGGCAAATTGTAACGTCGAGCGGCATGCCGGTGCTGGGCGACGGAGGACAACCGATCATACTGGCCGAAGACGCGACGGACATAACGGTATCGGGCGACGGGACGGTAACGGCGCAAACGGGCATTTCGACGTCGCGGGCGAATTTGGGGCGTCTTGGCATCGTGAAATTTGACAACGACCAAGCATTGATGCCGACGAGCGGAAGCCTTCTGACGACGACGCAAACGGGAACGCAGGTGACGGATAACGTCGTCGTGCAAGGCGCGATAGAGAATTCGAATGTCAGCGCGGTGCATGAAATTACGAACCTGATCCGGATTCAGAGGGCTTACGAGCAAGCGGCGAATTTGATCGGGCAGGAGAACTCGAGATTAAGCACGGCCATCGACAAATTGTCGCAAACGACCATGTAACGCAGAGGAAAGAGACGAGGTGACTAAATGAGAGCCTTAAGCATCGCGGCGACGGGCATGAGCGCCCAGCAGTTAAACGTCGAAGTAATATCGAACAATATCTCGAACTCGTCGACGTCGGGGTTCAAGGCGTCGCGCGTGGAATTTCAGGATTTGCTGTATCAGAACATCCGCACGGTCGGCTCGGCGTCCTCGGACAGCGGAACGATCGTCCCGTCGGGGCTTCAGGTCGGATTGGGCGTCATGCCCGCCGCGACGTACCGCATCAACACGCAAGGGACGCTCTCGACGACGAACAACACGTTCGACCTTGCGATCAACGGGCGCGGCTATATTCAGGTCCAGATGCCGGACGGCACGACGAGTTATACGCGGTCGGGCGCGTTGCAGCTCAATTCGAGCGGCCAGATCGTGACGGCGGACGGATATCAAATCCTGCCGAGCATCACGGTGCCGACGACGGCGACGGCCGTGACGGTCAACTCGAGCGGACAGGTTCTGGCCTCGATCACGGGACAAACGGCGCAGCAAACGCTGGGGCAGTTGACGCTGGCGAGCTTCATCAACCCCGTGGGGCTTGAGGCGATAGGAAACAATTTACTGAAAGAGACGGATGCTTCCGGCTCGCCGACGACGGCCAATCCGGGCACGTCGGGCATGGGGACGATCATCCAAGGGTCTTTGGAGAGCTCGAACGTGGACATCGTGACCGAGATCACGAGCCTGATAACGGCGCAGCGCGCGTATGAAATGAATTCGAAGGTCATCAACACGGCGGATCAGATGCTGACGACGACGAACCAGATGAAGTCGTAA
>CAYUPD010000120.1:0-4834 GCA_964446645.1 uncultured Rhodospirillaceae bacterium | reverse complement strand
GTCGACCACATCCCACGTGTCGCCGCCCCTAATCTCCTGCTTAAAACGATCCATCGTCGGCTGATAGGCGACAGGATGCTTTGCCCAATACGCAACAAGAGCCTAGGCCAACAAAAACATGATGTTTCTTTCGGAATCGTCCCCTTTCTCTCTCATAAAACTACAGTCCAAATGGCCGTAAGAAATTCCGGCATCGACGAGATCGAGATAAAAGTCCCGATTCACAAGATTCGGCCTTTTCTCGATATATTCAGGCACCATCTTTAGGAATCTTTTGAATTCCTTAATCGTCTTCAGAGCGTCGTCCTTTTCCTCGGGCGTTCTTTTGGCGTGGTAGATTTTGACGCTGTATTCGGCAGCGCCGCCAAGTCCGCACAACATTTTTGATAATTCGACGGGTTGATCTTCAAAATGCATGTTTTCCAACAATTATTTAAATAACGATTTTCACTTTTTACGGGCGCCATTTTATCATAAGCTGGCGAAAGCAATTCGGGCAAAAATTCGTTATCTCTCAACCAGTCCTATGGTAAACGGCGCCCTTTGCGGGCAAGGAGCAACCCATGAGCCAGCCGCCTCCCCTTTATCTGATCGTCGGCTCTGGCCGCGCGGCGACGCATTTCAAGCACTATCTGGCGCTGAAGGGCATCCCCTATCTCGACTGGAACCGCCGCGAATACACCGAAGCCGAGCTTCAGGAAGGGCTGACCCGTGTGACGAACGCGCTTTTGCTCATCAAGGATTCGGCGATCCGGGATTTCCGGGATGCGCATCTCGAGGATTTTCAAGGAAACGTGATGCACTTTTCGGGCTCGCTCGAGGTAGATGGCATCGAAAGCTACCATCCGCTGATGACGTTCGGCCCGTCGCTGTACGATCTGGAGTTTTACGAGAAAATCCATTTTGCGGCGGCCTCGCGAGAGAAATTCCGCGAACGTTTTCCCAATCTGTCGAATCCGGTATTTGAGCTTCGGGCGAAGGACAAGGGCTACTACCACGCGCTGTGCGTGATGAGCGGCAACTTTCCGCAGATATTATGGAGAGAGTGCCTTAAGGGGTTCGACGATCTAAGCGTGCCGACGAAAGCGATTGCGCTGTATCTGCAAAAGAACCTCGAGAACTTCATGGCGAATCCCGAGCAAAGCCTGACGGGTCCCTTGGCGCGCAAGGACTGGCAAACGATACAGAAGAACATCGACGCGCTGCCGTCGAACTTAAAGCCTCTGTATGCCGCGTTTGTGGATTTTTATATCCCCGAGCTGCGCCGCACAGATAAATAAACTAGCGGCGAAACGCCCGCGCCGCTTGAAGCGTATTTTTAAGCAAGCATGTAATGGTCATCGGCCCGACGCCGCCGGGGACCGGGGTTATAGCAGCCGCGCGTTTTCGAGCCTCGTCGAACTCGATATCGCCGCAAAGGCTGGTTTTGCCTTCGCCGCCGGGAGCAGGAACGCGGTTAATGCCGACGTCAATGACGACAGAGCCTTCCTTGATCCAGCTTCCCTTGACGAACTCGGGCTTGCCGATAGCCGCGACAAGGATGTCGGCGCGCGCCACTTCGAGAGGAAGATCGGCGGTTCTGGAATGAGCGACGGTCACGGTGCAGTCGGCTTGGAGAAGAAGCTGGGCGAGGGGCTTGCCGACGATATTCGACCTCCCGATAACAAGAGCGCGCTTACCGGCCGGATCGAGCATCGCCTCGCGCAACAGAAGCATGCAGCCCATGGGCGTGCAGGGAACGAAGCCGGGCAAACCGAGGCTCAAGCGCCCGGCATTGACGGGATGAAAGCCGTCCACGTCCTTTTCGGGGTCGATGGCAAGATTGATAAGCTGGGCGTCGATGTGAGGAGGCAAAGGCAACTGCACCAGAATGCCGTGCACACTATCGTCTGCATTTAGCTGACGGATAAGGGTCAACAGGTCGTCTTGAGACGTCTCGGCAGGCAAACGATGCGTCGACGACCGTATGCCTGCTTTTTCGGCGGCCTTTGTTTTATTGCGGACATAGACTTGGCTGGCAGGATTGTCGCCGACCAAAACGACGGCAAGGCCCGGAGAAAGCTTTTCCGTTTTGATATCCAAAGCCAAAGTATCGCGAATGGTTTTTGAAAGAGCGACGCCGTCCAAAATCATCCAATCACCAGATTACGGATGAAGGACCTGAGGAAGAAGAGAATAAAGATGAGAACGAGAGGCGAGAAATCCATAGGCCCCATGTTGGGAAGGATGCGGCGAATCGGGGCTAAAAGAGGTTCGGTGATTCGGGTTAAAACGTCGCCGATGACCTGAACGAAGCGGTTATAAGGATTAACAACGTTAAACGAGACGAGCCAGCTCAAGATAGCGCCGACGATCAAAGCCCAGATGTAGAGATCGAGAACGATGTACGTGACCTCGAGGAGAGCGGAGAAAAAAGCGTTGCCAACGGACATGAAGAAACCCCGGTAAGTTTCGGAAAACGCCTATTTATGGGGTATTTTAGAGAGGATGGCAAGGCATGCGCGAAAGAGCATATAAGACGGGCTGTTTCTGAGTTTTCCACAGGCCGGGTTTTTATTCTGGCTATGTGCCTCCGCCGTTTCTTTAATCATAACGTCAAAAAACGCCCGTGGGACAGCGTTCTTTTGCTTGCCAAGTGAAAAAAATTCCGCTTAGGTAAAGCGCATAAGACCTTTCGTGAAAAACCGCCCGGAAGGGGGGAACGCGAGAGGCCACATCAACCTCTAATCATATGGAGCCTTCATATGGCCACTGCACAACCTACCGTTACTTTGAAGCAAATCGCCGTTGAGATTGCGCCGAAGTACGACATGTCCAAGAAGCTTGCGACCGAAATCATTTGCGACACGCTGGTCGCAAATCTGGTGAAGAACCTGAAGAAGGGCAACCGCATTCGCATTGCCGGCTTCGGGATTCTGCAAGTGAAGAAGCGCGCCGCGCGCATGGGCCGCAACCCGGCGACGGGCGAAACGATCCAAATTCCGGCGAAGAAGAAGATTGCCTTCCGCGCCGCGAAGGAACTGAAGGAAGCAGTAGGCAAATAAGCCTGAGGCTTTTTTCGAAGGAAAAACCCGCCCTTTATGGGCGGGTTTTTTATTGACTTAACCAATTATGGGGGCTTCCGAAAGAAATAGGGGAAGGCTAGACTGGCTCATTCTTTAAAGGATATTGGAGGAAGCCGTGGCCGACGCTCTTATTGAACAGATAAAAAAAGCCGTTTTCGAACTTGCCGAATACTATCCCGAAGACAAGTACAATCTTTCGAATTACGTTCGGTTTAATCTGACCGACGAAGGCTTAAAAACCCGTATCGAAAAATACGATCCTGTACGAAAGAGGTCCGACAGCAGCGATACCGAAGGCCGTCGATTAAGAGAGATTCGTGTCCATTTGCACGAGGAAGGCTTCAATGCGCGCATCGTAAGCTGGCGGGAAAATGAAAGAAACAAGATCATTGCGCTTGCTATCGAGACAACATTTCCTCTTGACCCCGAAACGCCGTCCCGGATTAAAAAGGTTCGCGATGCCGTCTACGCGGATGCGGCCAACAACGACGTTTCATCGGTTTTTGGCCGAGTCCAAGAGATGCTGACGGAACATTTTTCTCCCGAAACTGCCGAGCAAATGATGGACGTCATCATGGCCCGAAAAGACTATGTTCCGAAGGGACGCGCGGCTGTCTGCGATAAAACATAAAAGAGTTACCTATAAAAATGCCGAAGGGCGAGGATACATTGGAGAAAATCATGACAGACAGCCTCATTAAACAAATACAGCTCGTCGTATCCGGAATTGCCGAATATTTTCCGGATAGAGATAGCAATCCTTCGGCATCGGCATACGTCAAATTCGTGCCCGCCAAAGACAATTCGTCAATAACCGCCCATATCGGCAAATTCAAAAAAGCCAACCAAGGCACGGAAAACTGCAGTAATGAGGAAAGCCGCCGGCTCGATTTAATCCTCGATTGTTTCAAAGAAGCCGGATTTTCCGGATGCGTCATGGACTTCAGGCATCCCCTACCCCTTCATGTTCTTACCAACAGCATAATGATAACCATTCCCGTCCATCCCGATATACCCAAGAAGCTCGTCGCGGTTAGAGACGCCTTTTTTGCAAAGGCAGCGGAAAACGATATCTTGGTTGTTTTCAATAGCGTCCAACGAATGCTGACGCGGAATTTTTCGCCTGAAGATTCCGAAAAAGTACTGACGGACATCATGGAAAGAAAAGGCTTTGTCCGGAAGCCCAAGGGCGACACCTGCGAGATATAACGCGTTCACCCATAAAGTTGGCGCGCGCGTTTCTCGAACGCCTCAACCATCTTGGCCATTGCGCGGTCGAAGAAAGCGGCCATGGCGGCGCTGAGGATGGGCGAACGAAAGTCGAAATCGACATTGAACGAAACCTCGCATGCTTTTTCGCCTTTTGGCTCAAAGCCCCACGCGTTCGATAAGTGCGACAAAGGCCCCGCGACGTATTGAACGACGATGGAGCTTGGGCGTTCAAACGTCACGCGGGATGTAAATTTTTCCTGAAAAAGCTTCGTCCCGACGACAAGATCGGCCACTAAGCCGTCTTCGTCGCGGCTTAAGATATGCGCGGCCTTGCACCAGGGCAAAAAGTCGGGATACCGCGCGACGTCCGAGACCAGAAGAAACATCTGCTCGGCGGTATAGGGAAGAACGCGTTTTTCGGAATGTTTCGGCATAAAGGCGCTCGGCATAAAGGCGCCGGCCCGCCCTCGCAGTTTCGGCGCGGCACCTTACAAGCAGTGTAAAGTGGCGCGAGTGACGGGACTTGAACCCGCGACCTTCGGCGTGACAGGCCGACG
>CAYUPD010000119.1:3300-4852 GCA_964446645.1 uncultured Rhodospirillaceae bacterium | reverse complement strand
CGGGCGTGGCGGAATTGGTAGACGCGCTGGGTTTAGGTCCCAGTGACCAAAAGTCATAGGGGTTCAAGTCCCTTCGCCCGCACCATTTTTTAAACGCAAAGCGTTTAAAAAATGTCGCGCCGAAGCCCGCAGGGAGAAGGCGGACTAGGACAGAGACAAAAACAAATTTGGATATTTTAACAAACTAAGGAAAACGACAGATCATGACGAAAGTTAAGGCGCTGAAAAACGAAGGATTGAAGCACGAGTTCTCGATCACGATTTCGAAGACTCACATCGAGGAGCAGAAAGAACTCCGCTTGGCCGAAATCGCAAAGACCGCCAAGATGCAGGGCTTCCGCCCCGGTAAGGTGCCTTTGGCCGTCGTTAAGCAACGCTATGGCGCCGAGGCCCGCAACGAAGCTTTGGAAAAAGCTCTTTCGGAATCCATCGATAAGGCTCTCGCCGATCACAAGCTCCGTCCCGCCGCGCAACCGAAAGTCGATCTCGTCAGCGCCGAAGACGGCAAAGACGCTGAGTTCAAAATGACTGTCGAGGCTTTGCCGGATATTAAGGTCGGCGATTTCTCCAAAATCGCCCTCGAACGCCCAACGGCTGAAGTCGATGCCGCAAAAGTCGACGAGATGATCGTCAAATTCGCCAAGAGAATGCGTCCGCCGGAGACCGTCAAGGACGCGCGCGCCGCAAAAATGGGAGACACTCTCGTTATCGACTTTGACGGCAGCGTCGACGGCAAAAAACGCGACGGCATGAAGGGTGAAAATCATTCTCTTGAACTCGGCTCAAAATCCTTCATCGATACATTCGAAGAACAGCTCGCAGGAAGTAAGGCCGGAGACAAAAAAACCATCTCCGTCACGTTCCCCAAGGACTATCACGCCGCCGATCTGGCAGGAAAAAAGGCTTCTTTCGACGTTACGGTCAAGGAATTGCGCCAGCACAAGCCCGTCGAGCTTAACGACGCCTTGGCCAAGGAAATGGGATTTCCCGGCCTCGACAAGCTACGCGAACGCATTCGCGACGACATGGGCGCCGATTACAAGCGCATCAGCCGCTCCGTCATGAAGCGCGCGCTGATGGACAAACTGGCCGAGACTTATTCCTTCGGCGTTCCGGGGTGCCTGCTCGACATCGAATTCAACGGCATCTGGAAGCAGGTCGAAGAGGCCAAAACCAAAGGCGAGCTTCCCGAGGAAGACAAGAAAAAAAGCGACAAGGCTCTGCGCGCCGAATATCGCGACATCGCCGAACGCCGCATTCGCCTCGGCCTTCTGTTGGCCGAAATCGCTTCGCTCAATAAAATCGAAGTTTCGGGCGACGAAATCCGCGCCGCGCTCATGGCCGAAGCACGCCGTTTCCCCGGACAAGAAAAGGCTGTTTTCGACTACTACACGAAGACGCAAGGGGCCATTGAGCGCCTCCGCGCTCCCTTGCTTGAGGAAAAAGTCGTCGACTTTATCTTCGGCAAAGCTAAAGTCACCGATAAGAAAATGTCTCCCGATGACTTGTTGAAACTTCCGGAGGAAGATTGAAGCTCGTCGCAGAAATACGA
>CAYUPD010000119.1:2504-3290 GCA_964446645.1 uncultured Rhodospirillaceae bacterium | reverse complement strand
CGCCATGCCTGCGGCAGCGGGGCTTTTGTTCCTTATCAACGCCGGTTCGCTTCTTTTCGCGGCAACGATGCAATATGGGTTTGGCGTTCTCCCTTGCTATCTTTGTTATTGGGAACGCATCCCTTATGCCTCTGTAGCCGGATTATCCCTTCTTATCCTCCTTTGGAAACCCTATGGACGGCAGACCTTTTGGCTCTTGTGCCTATGCTCCCTCGTTTATTTGGCCAGCGCAGGTTTGTCCTTCTACCACTCGGGCGTCGAATGGCTCTGGTGGGAGGGAACTTCAGGCTGCGCCGCCCAACCTATCCAAGGAACATCGGTCGAGGATATCCGTCTCGCCCTCCTGAAAACGGACGAAGTCCCCTGCGACGTCGTTGCATGGTCGATTTTCGGATTGTCTCTGGCCAATTTAAACGTTCTTGCCTCTTTGGCTCTCGCGTTTGTAACGGGTCTCGCGGCAAAAAAGGCCAAGTGAAAAAGATTCCCCCTAACCGCTTCCGGACAAAATATTCGGTAACCATCTGAAATCCTTACCGGTATCTACGGAATCTCCCCGCCATCCTCTTTTGGCACAATCCTTGCTGATACCCCTCCGGAATATATTTGCCGCCCTTGAAAGGCGAAAACAACGAACGGGGTATCGCTATGTCTCTTTTTTCCGCATTAAACGTCGCCATTTCGGGCCTTAACGCGCAGTCCGCCTCCATCGGCAACATTTCCGATAACTTGGCCAACGCCAGCACAATCGGTTATAAAACCATCGGCACCACTTTTTCGTCCCTTGTC
>CAYUPD010000119.1:0-2494 GCA_964446645.1 uncultured Rhodospirillaceae bacterium | reverse complement strand
GGCTTCGACTTCGACCAGCAATAGCCCCGGCGGCGTTTTTGCAACCCCGGACTACGAAAACAGCGTTCAAGGCACGATCTCGGCAACCAGCACCGTCACCAACATGGCGGTTTCCGGCTCGGGCTATTTCGTCGTCACGACCGCCTCGTCGGACGCCTCGGGACAGTTAGCCTTCAGCGGCAGCGCTTACTATACGCGCGCCGGAGATTTTTCTCTGAATAAAGACGGCTACATGGTCAACAGCGCCGGTTATTACCTCGAGGGATATACCATCACAGGTTCAACCGTCGATACATCCTCGGTCGAACCGATCCAGATCTCCTCCCTGCTCGATAACCCGGAGGCGACAACGGCCGTTACCTATGTCGCCAACCTCCCCGCCTCGGCAGAAAACTATACCTCCACGGCCTCGACCATTGACGTGTATGACGCTTTGGGCAGCACGCACCAGACTGACGTTACATGGGAGACGACCGGCACGACAAATCAATGGCTGGCCACGGTTGTCGTTCAGGATGCCGGTGGCATTACCGGCACGGATACCTATAACTATATAGCTACCTTCAGGGTCGATTTTAATAGCGCCTCTCCCGCCGGTACTATCAATACTATCACAGGCGTCAGTTCAGGCTATTACCTATCGACTGACACGACGCGTACGTTGACGACCGATTTGGGCGCTCCTGCCGTAAGCACGGACACCTCCGGAGATGCGGCCATTGTGTATCTCGGTGACGTTGACGGCGGCTCGACCGGAAATCTCACGTTTCCCGGCGCCGGATCTCAAACGATTAACCTCAACCTCGGAAACTACGATCTGGCCACGGGCTTAACCCAATATGCCAACGCAAGCTCGACCGTGTCCGTGTCTTCAATTTCGCAGGATGGCTTGGGCGAAGGCTCGTACAGCAGCATCGGCATCGACTCGGACGGTATCGTTTCGATCAACTACTCGAACGGCAGTACGCGTAAGATCTATCAGATCCCCGTGGCAACGTTTAACTCGCCGGAAAACCTGCAGCGCGGCACGGGCGGCGTGTATACGGCGACGATCGCTTCCGGAACGGCTAACCTGCACTTGGCCGGAAACAACGGAGCGGGAACAATTTCGAGCAGCTCGCTTGAAGCCTCCACCGTCGATATCGCGGACCAGTTCACAACCATGATCGAAGCCCAGCAGGTCTACTCGGCCAACGCCAAAATCGTGTCGTCCGTCAATAACATGATGAGCACGATCATGCAGGCTGTTCAATAAGTGCAGGGGGTCGCGGGGGCTTCTCCTTAGAAATCCCCGCGGCAACAGGGAGAAGCTTTTATGTCTCTATCCGGCGCTCTTAACGTCGCTCTTTCGGGCTTAAAAACCAGCACGACTGCCGTGCAGATTATCTCGGGCAATATTTCAAACGCTCAAACCGACGGTTATACCCAAAAAGGCCTTAGTCTCTCTTCCGTCAGCGCGGGCGCATCGATGGGCGGCGTCGAGATTTCGAGCTATACGCGCATTACCGATACCGTTTTGATGACTACGCTTAACAGAGCGACCTCGACCGCCTCTTATTACAGCACTCAGAATAGCTATCTGAGCCAAGTCCAGACCATCCTTGATTCAACAAATAATCCTCCCGCCCTTTCGGACGACTTGAGCGAATTCCAAGCCGCATGGACCCAATACGCCGCAAGCCCAAGCGATGCGACGCTCGAGAAAAATATCATCTCTACGGGTCAATCTCTCGCCAATACCATCAACAACATTGCCTCTCAGATCTCGGATTTGCAGATCAGCGTCGAGAACGATTTTGCAACCTCCCTTAGCGAGCTTAACGCTTCCCTGCAAAGAGTTCAGGAGCTCAATGTCCAGATCGCTTCGGCGCGCGCAAACAATCAATCAACCGCTAATCTCGAAGACGAACGCGACCGCGAAATCAACGCCATCTCCGCCAAGACAACCGTCACAGTTATGGAGCGCGACAACGGGCAAATCGCTCTTTACACCCCTAACGGAACGGCCCTTCTCGACGGCACCGCTCAAACTTTCTCCGTCGGCCCGGACGGAAATACGATCGTCAACGCCGCAGGTTCGGACGTCACCTCCTCTATGTCGGGTGGCTCCCTGCAAGCTCGAACCGACTTTCTTTCTCCAACGGCGACAAATGCCGACGGCGTCGGCGTCATTGCCAAGCTTCGGTCGCAATTGCAGAATTTCGCCAATATGTTCATTGCCACGACCGCGGACGGCAATAGCTTTGCGGACGTCTATAATGCGGCAACGGGCGAAAGCGGCGAGCAGGCATCGAATTTCTTTACGGCGGATATCGATAGCACCAACGGCTTGCCGGATTTGTCGACTTTTTCCGTCAACGCCGATCTTATCAGCGGCACGACAACCGTCAAAAAAGCTTCGGCAACCGTCATCAACGACGCTTTCTCCGCCTCGAATATCGCCATCGTCACCACCGATGCGGGCGGCGGAGTCTTCACCTACTCGACGAGCAGC
>CAYUPD010000118.1:1588-4869 GCA_964446645.1 uncultured Rhodospirillaceae bacterium | reverse complement strand
TTCAAAGAAACAAGGACTTCCGCCACACCGCATTTGTATGTCTCGTCTCTTTCATGCTACCGATAGCCCTAACGGACATTCTCTCATGTTTAAATCGCTCGCCAATAAACTTACCGTATCGCGCATCGCCGTTATTCCGATCATTATCCTGCTTTTGTTCGTCCCGCACGGATGGGCGGCTTGGACCGCTCTTCTTCTTTTTACTCTCGCAGGCGTCACGGATTGGCTCGACGGCTATCTGGCGCGTCGCGACAATCAAGTCACCAAGATCGGCCAGTTCCTCGACCCCATCGCCGATAAGCTTCTCGTCTCGGCCGTTATCCTCGTTCTCGTCTCGACGCAACAAATCAGCGGATTGGCCGTGCTCCCGGCCATCGTCATCCTCATGCGCGAGGTCGCCGTCTCGGGCTTGCGCGAGTTCCTTGCCGGTATCCAAGTCAGCGTGCCCGTCAGCCGCCTCGCCAAATGGAAAACAACTATCCAGCTTATCGCTCTGGGCTTTCTGATGATCGGCGATCCTTACGCGCCCGCCTTTATCCCCGCAACGGCCATCGGCGATTTAGGCCTTTGGGTCGCGGGCGGCTTTACCCTCGTTACCGCGTGGGATTACTGGCGCGCCAGCCTCAAGCACTTCTAGAAGAGCGCTCTCTCTAGCGCCGTCCGATCGACGCGTATGCAAACCCGGCCGCACGAGCCTCGTCGGGCTTGTATATATTCCGCAGATCGATCATCACCGGCGACTTAAGAAGCTTTTTGACTTCGCCCAAATCGAGCGCCCGGAATTCGTTCCATTCCGTCAGAATGGCCACGGCATCCGCCCCGCGAATGGCGTCGTACGAATCCTTGCACCACTGAACGTTAGGCAGAAGCTTCGATGCCTCCTTAACCCCTTCGGGATCGAAAGCGCGAACGATCGCTCCCGCTTCCTGCAACGCCGGAACGACGTCGAGGCTTACGCTGTCGCGCATATCGTCGGTGTTCGGCTTAAACGTCACCCCCAATAACGCGACGGTCTTGCCGCGCACGCTGCCGCCGCACGCCGCGATAATGCGCTGAGCCATGTCTTTTTTGCGCTTGTCGTTGACGTCAATCGTCGTTTCGATGAGTCGTATCGGCGAGCCTTTGTCCTGCGCCGTCTTGACGAGCGCCAAGGTGTCCTTTGGAAAGCACGAGCCGCCGTAACCAGGCCCCGCGTGCAGGAACTTGCGCCCGATGCGGCCGTCAAGCCCCATGCCCTTTGCAAGCATCTGTACGTCCGCACCGACTTTTTCGCACAAATCCGCGAGTTCGTTGATGAACGTGATTTTCATCGCCAGAAAGGCGTTGGACGCATACTTGATGAGTTCGGCCGTTTCGATCCCCGCGATAACGATGGGCGTCTCGATGAGATACAATGGACGATAGAGTTTCCGCATAACCTCGGCCGCGCGTTCGCTTTCGCAGCCGATGATGACGCGGTCCGGCCGCATAAAATCGCCGATTGCCGCGCCTTCGCGTAAAAACTCGGGATTCGAGCAGATATCGAACTCCGCCGATGGATTCGTTTCGCGCACCAGTTTTTCGATCTCGCGCCCCGTCCCGACAGGAACGGTCGATTTTGTCACGATGACCGTGTAGTGCGATAAATTCTGCGCAATCTCTTTTGCCGCCGTGAAGACATACGACAAATCCGCATGCCCGTCCCCATGACGCGTCGGCGTGCCCACCGCGATAAACACGGCGTCTGCCGACTTGATGGCCGGAACCATCGACGTCGCAAACTCCAAGTTGCCGTTTTGCACGTTGCGCGCGACCAAATCGTCAAGCCCCGGCTCGAAAATAGGCATCTCCCCGCGCAACAGCGCCGCGATCTTTTCCGCGCTTTGATCCACGCACGTCACGTGCACGCCAAAATCCGCAAAACAAGCCGCCGAGACCAACCCGACGTACCCGGCTCCAAGAACAACGATCTTCATGTTTAAGCTCCTACAATTTCCATGATTACTTTCCGTACTTCATCGCCCATCTCTTCATGCGCAAGAGCGAAGGCAACATTCGCGGCGATAAAACCAACCTTATCGCCGCAATCATATCGCTTGCCTTGATAACGCAAACCGTGAAAAGGCTGCTGTCCGATTAGGCACGCCATGCTGTCGGTCAACTGTATCTCTCCGCCAGCCCCGGCCCGTCGATTTTCAAGCTCGGAAAATATTTCCGGCTGCAAGATATAACGTCCAATGATGGAGAGTGTCGAGGGAGATTTTGAAGGCTCGGGTTTTTCAACCAACCCCTTGATTTTAACCAGCTTTCCGTCGTCCGATTCCACGTCGAGAATGCCATACCGGTTCGTCTGGTCGCGCGGCACGTCCGTCACAGCCACAAGATTGCCGCCGATATTTTCGTACACATCTATCATCTGTCGCAGGCACGGCTTATCGGCCAGAACCACGTCGTCGGCGAGCAGCACGGCAAACGGTTCGTCCCCGACCAAATGCCGCGCGCACCAAACGGCATGGCCCAACCCGAGCGGTTCGCGCTGACGCGTGAACAGAAGTTGGCCGGAGTCGATATCGGTCGTTTTCAACAGCGCGAGCTCTTTTTGTTTATTGCGGGCTTTAAGCGTATTTTTAAGATCGTCGTTGTTGTCGAAATGATCTTCCAACGCCCCTTTGCCGCGGCTCGTCACAAAAATGAACTGCTCGATCCCAGCCGCGCGCGCCTCGTCCACCGCGTGCTGAATAAGCGGCTTGTCGACGAGCGTCAGCATTTCTTTGGGCATCGCTTTCGTCGCGGGCAAAAAGCGCGTGCCGAGACCGGCGACGGGAAATACGGCTTTGCGAACTCGTTGCTTCATCTTCTCGATCCTTGTCTTTCTTTCCTTATTCAGGCTCTTGAGGCGAACAAGACAGAGCGTTCTTAACCGCTTCGCAGATTTCTTCAAGAGAAAACGGCTTGGCGACGATTTTATGCACCAAAACGTCTAGATTGTGGGCGCGAAGCCGTTCCTGCGCATAGCCGGAAATCATGACGATCTTCAAATCCGGGGCTGTCCGCGCGGCTTTCATGGCCAGCGCAATTCCGTCAACGTTCGGCATCACGATGTCGCTGACAAGAACATCGAACTTCTCCTGCGCCAGCTTATCGAGCGCTTGCTGCCCGTCGATCGCCGACAAAACGTCGTATCCCGCCGAAGCCAGCGAGCGAACGATAAATTCGCGCACGGCAGGATTGTCCTCGGCGACGAGCACTTTCGCGGCCGTCGAAGGCAAGGCCTGTTCACTCCCCGGCATTTTCGGCCTCCT
>CAYUPD010000118.1:0-1578 GCA_964446645.1 uncultured Rhodospirillaceae bacterium | reverse complement strand
TCCGAACCGCGATGCCCGTTCAGCAGTCCGCAATGGGCCATCCCGGAGAACGCCGTCCGAACAACAGGCGGCCGGACCGGGACGCGTGATGCGCACAACAGGGATCGCGGCGCTCCGGGAAAGGGGCCGTTCATTCACCGGCATTGTCCGCCTCCCTTCGGGCGACAAATTCGAGATAAACGTCCTCGATCGTTCGCTCCATCGGCGCCGCGATGTCCGTATGAAACGGCACCATCCCCCACGGCGCAATTGTCGTGGCCGGCGCATCGATAAGCCAGCTTTGAATATCGCTTTTATCCGCCGCTAGAGCGCGGGCTTTGATGTCGGGAATATTTTTCGTTTCCGCGGACGCATTCCGGATGTTCCCTTCGACAAAAAGCCTCATCGTCCCTCCGTCATAGCGCAATTCGGACTTAACCTCGTCGAACATCAGTCCGTCCCACTCGGGCAGAACGTTCAGCCCCACCGCGCTGTACGAACCCCTCAGGCCGGGAAAAACTTCGACCAATGACTGGCGGCCCCATACGGAACCGACAACCAGCAGCGCCGCCAGCAAGACTATTGCCAAAAACGCCATTTCCCCCGTTGTCAGAGCTTTCTTCTCGATCACGGCAGGCAAATTCGGCGTCGGACGATTAAGCGGCGGGGGATGCGCTGAAAAAGCCGAAGACGGAGATTCTGATGCGGAAACGGGGATGGGACTCTCGACCGGCGCATAATCCGGCGACGATACGACGACATCCACCGACGACGGCAACTTGACGTGCCATTCGTTCTTGCATTTCGCGCAGCGAACCTTTCTTCCGCCTTGAGCGAAAAGTCCGATTTGCACCAAATACCGGGTGCCGCAGGATGGGCATTCGAGAATCATATCTTCAAATAGTTAAAATCAACGGCTCAAGGCTATCATTTTATTGCCAAAACGGCCAATTTTAAAAATGACGCGTTCATACGCGATATTTTGGATTTGCCGCCGTTTTATGCTAACGCTCCTTCGTCCGAACCGAATCTCTTTAGGCCTCATGCTTCTCTCGTTCGAAAACGTCAGCCTCGCCCACGCGCCAAACAGGCAGATTTTGGACAATATCACCTTTTCGCTTGTCGAGGGGGGCTTCTACTTTCTTACCGGAACCAGCGGCGCCGGAAAAACATCCCTTTTGCGCCTTATCTATCAGGCCGAAAGGCCTTCTAAAGGCAAAATTTTTCTCTTCGGCGAGCCTTTGCCTCACGATAACCACAAGAAACAGGCCGAGTTACGCCGCAAAATCGGCGTCGTTTTTCAGGATTTCCGCCTCGTTCCTCATCTGACCGCGTGGGAGAACGCCGCGCTGCCCCTGCGGCTCACCGATGCCAGCGAGGATTACATCCAGCGCCATACCAAGGAGCTTCTCGACTGGGTCGGCGTCGGCCATCGCATGGACGCCAAGCCCGAAGAGCTTTCGGGCGGCGAACAGCAGCGCGTCGCCATTGCCCGCGCGCTAGTCAACCGCCCGCCGGTAATCCTGGCGGATGAGCCGACCGCTCCGCTCGACAGCGTCCGTGCGCTGGCGGTTGTTGACTTGCTCAACACCATGGCCC
>CAYUPD010000117.1:0-4918 GCA_964446645.1 uncultured Rhodospirillaceae bacterium | reverse complement strand
GAAGACGCGCCCGGTTCCTACGTCAAAGTGCGCGCGGCGTAACGCCTTTTTTAGAGCGAGATTTTATGACATCGAATCAAGAATTATGTGAGACCAGCGATTCACGCTTTGCATTGAAGCGATTTCGCTTCAATGCAAACCGATCGCGGTCTAGCGCGGCGTTATCAGGAGGTAGCCGCCGTCGGCGTAATCGCGCGAGATAAAGTGCGACGCCATAAAGGCGTTTTGTATAAAATCGATATTGCGCACCTTGGGCATGCTATCCAATAAATCATCCGGCACGTTTCCTATCGCAAACTCGCCCTCTTCGTATATCCGCAAATCGTCGATGAGGATAACGTCCCGATGATTGCGACGCCGCCGCGCAATCGCATTGATCTCGCTCTCGAGCGGAAGCCTCACGTCCTCGTCCTTCTCGGCATCGTAAGCCGCCTTGCTGCAATGCGCTCCCGGAAAATGCGCGTCCAGCCAAAACAGGATCGGCTTCTCCTGCGGAAGAACCTGAAGAAGAACGTCCAGCCCCTGATCGCTTCGCGCGTTGATTAACGCTACCCGGTCGTCGTCCACGTGCTTCTTCCTCATGTGTTCGCACAGCTCGTCATGTATTTCGATGGAGTATATCTTCTGAAACAAAAAACCCCGGGCATAGTCGATGCCGTCGCCCGATCCCGTTCCCGTCTCCACAAAATACGGCGTGCCGTACTCAGCGATAAATTTATCGAGGAGAAAATGCCTTAGGCTTCCCATGCGCCCTCTTTGCCGTTTTGGGCTTGCGACGGCAAACCCTTTCAAAGCCAGCAAAACGGAAGCGGCGCTCTTTATCAACTGATTCCTTACGGAAACCGCCTCTCGCACACAAAGCCCCCTCCGTAACGCCTATCGGGCCGGGATCGGGAATCCTGTTCTTTTCCTCCCGCCCGATTCAACCGTTTGTGGTCGTTCCGCCTCCGGCATCATTTGGTTGTTTTTCAACATTTTTTTGCCTTCCGCGAATCACTAATCCCTTGACTTCCCAGTATTTCCCATGATATCCCATGTTGCCCCAAAAGGAGACATGTCTCTCCCAAAGGGCGCGTTTTCTCGCGGGCGTTTGTCACACCTGCGTAAGTTCTTCGTTTTGCCGAGGACTCTATGGCCGTTTTCTTGTCCAGCTTTGTCAATAAAATCGACAAGAAGGGACGAGTCTCCGTTCCGGCGCCTTTCCGCGCCGCGCTCGGGGCCGACACCTCAGGCATCGTCGTCTTCCGTTCTCTTCAATATCAGGCGCTCGAAGGCTGCTCGATCGCCCACCTCGAGCTTCTAAGCCGCAGCCTCGAAAGCCAAGACCTTCCGCCAGACGTTTTTGAACTTATCGAGACCACCATCTTCGGCGGCTCGGTTCAGCTCCCTTTCGACGGCGAAGGCCGCATCACCCTGCCCCAAAACCTCCTCTTAAGCGTCGGCATCGCCGAGGAAGTCGCCTTCGTCGGACGCCGCAAAACGTTCCAAATCTGGGACCCCAAGAAACTCGCCGCGCACGAGACCGCCGCCCGCACCAAGGCCCGCGCCAAGGATATCTCGCTCAGCAAGATCATCGCCGCCGTCACTCAATCCGAAACGGGAAAGGCCTGATATGACCGCCGCGCCTTCCCATATCCCCGTCTTGCTGCGCGAAGCCGTTGCCGCGCTCGCGCCTTTTGACGGCGGACTCTATATCGACGGCACTTTCGGCCGCGGCGGCTATAGCCGCGCCCTTCTGTCCGCCGCCAAGACTCGCGTTTACGCCATCGACCGCGATCCCGACGCCATTGAGGCCGGAAAGAAACTGGCCGCCGAATTCGCGCCGCGCCTTACGCTCCTTCAAGGCCCCTTCGGCGCAATGGACGTTCTGTTGGCCGGGCAGCATATCGCGAACGTCAACGGCATCGCGCTCGATCTCGGCGTCTCGTCGCCCCAGATCGACGATCCGGAACGCGGCTTTTCCTTCGCCTCGGACGGCCCTCTCGACATGCGCATGAGCAAAAGCGGCCCCTCGGCCGCCGACGTCGTTAACGCCATGGACGAAAAAGAACTGGCCGACATTCTGTTTACGCTCGGCGACGAACGCCATTCGCGCCGCGTCGCACGCCGCATCGCCGAAGAACGCGCCAAATACCGCATCGTTCGCACCGCCCAGCTCGCCGACATCGTCCGCTCCGCCGTGCCGCGAAGCAAGGACGGCCTCGACCCCGCCACGCGCAGCTTTCAGGCCTTGCGCATTTACGTCAACGACGAAATCGGCGAACTGACGCGCGCCCTCAACGCCGCAAAGGCCCTGCTCGCGCCGCACGGACGCTTGGCCGTCGTTTCGTTCCATTCGCTCGAAGACCGCGTCGTCAAGGATTTCATGCGGCGCGCGAGCGGCCTTAACGAGTCCGTTTCGCGCCACGTGCCTGCCAAGGATTTCGGCAAGCATCCGCCTCTCTTTAAAATCCTGACCAAAAAGCCCCAAACGCCCCGCGAGGACGAAATTGCCGCCAATCCCCGCGCCGCCTCGGCCAAGCTTCGCGTCGCCGAACGCACCGATGCCCCCGTTTTCGAGGAGACGCGCCCATGATCCGGTCCACGTCGTCCCTCTTCCTTTGGCTTTGCCTCATCATCGGGGCCAGCCTCATGCTCTATCACACGAGCGACAAGGTTCACGCTCTCAACACGCGCCTTGCCGACCTTAACAGGCAGATCGAGGCCGAGCAGAAAAGCCTGCACGTCCTGAAAGCCGAATGGGTCTATCTGGCCAACCCGGCCCGCATTGAATCAAAAGCGAAACGCCATTTAAAACTCAAGCCGACCGGCGCCGACCGGATTTCGAGCCTGCAAAATATGGGCGGTCTTTTGCCTCTTAACGACGGAGTCGTTCTGGCCGCGACGAAGGCGCCCGAACCTCTTCCCGCCACGGCTTCTCCGATCAAGGTTGTCTCGGCCTCCGCCGCGCCGCGCACAAAACACGACCGCATCCTCGCTTCCCTCAACGCGGGACGCATCAACGAACGCATGACGTTGCAGCATGCCGTCGAAGCCAAGCCCGACCGGCTCGACGCCGTCATCGGCAAACTGGGCTTGCGTCCATGACGGAATGGAGGTTTCCCGGCGCGCCGCAAACGCCCCAGCCGAGCCTTCCGGGATTGTCGACGCCTTCCAAAAAACACCGCCTCTCGACTCCCCGAGAACAAGCTCTCGATACCGCCAAGGCGCGGCTTGGAGTCGTCTTCCTCGTTTTTTCGCTGGCATGGCTGACCATCGGCGGTCGCCTCGCCTACTTGACGCTGAGCGGCGAACCCGACACCCCCGTCGTGCGCGCCCAACCCGGAGAGAATGCCATCGGGCGCGCGGATATCGTAGACCGTCAGGGAACGGTTTTGGCGACTTCTCTGCCGACCGTTTCTTTATGCGCGGATTCCCGCTCTATTCTCGAGCCGGACGATGCCGCCAAGAAGCTTTTGGCCGTTCTTCCCGACCTCAATCCGAAAAAACTCGGCGAGGATTTCCGCAGCGGCAAGCATTGCGCCCTCGTTCGCCGCCACCTGACTCCGCGCCAGTACTACGGCGTTAACAAGCTTGGGATCGCGGGACTCGACTTTCTTCCCGATGAACGCCGTCTCTACCCCGTTGGAAATATGACCTCCCACATCGTCGGCTTCAGCGACGTCGATAACAACGGCCTCGCCGGGATCGAAAGGGCCATGGACTCCCGCCTCAACGAAAATCCGGAGCCTCTGACTCTCGCCCTCGACCTCAGAGTCCAATCCGTCCTTCGCCGCGAAATCGGCGATGCCATGAAGACCTTCCGCGCCGACGCCGCCATCGGCCTCGTCATGGATATCGCGACCGGCGAAATCCTCGGCATGGTCTCTCTGCCCGATTTCGACCCCTTGCGCGCCGGAGCCGCCTCGGACAACCAGCTTTTTAACCGCAATACGCTCGGCGTCTATGAAATGGGCTCGACCTTCAAAATATTCAATACCGCGCTGGCCCTCGACTCCGGCATTGTCCGGCTCTCGGATACGTTCGATACCGTCAATCCGTTGAAAATCGGCCGCCACACCATCAAGGACTTCGAAAAAGAAAAACACAACCTCAACGTCGCCGAAATCTTCACGCACTCGTCAAACATAGGCTCCGCGCGCATGGCCGAACGCTTGGGCGGCGCAAGACAGCGCGCTTTCCTCTCCCGCCTCGGACTGGCCGACAAAGTGCCCCTCGAACTGCCCGAAGTCGGCGCGCCTCTTGTCCCTTCCGTCAATGAATGGGGCGAAGTCACCACGGCAACCGTTGCTTTCGGCCACGGCATCGCCGTCAACGCCGTCCAGTTGGCCGCCGCCGTCGCGACGATCGTCAACGACGGCCATCCCGTGCATCCGACGCTTCTTAAACGCGGCAAAGATTTCGAGCCGGACGTCGATACCGTCGTTTCGCCGCGCACATCGGCCCAAATCCGCGGCCTGATGCGGCTCGTCGTCGCCCACGGCACCGCCAAGAAAGCCGAAGTCGAAGGCTACCTCATCGGCGGCAAAACCGGCACCGCCGACAAGCTCAACGCCAAGCGGCAGTATGTCAGCAACGAACGACGCTCGTCGTTCGTCGGCCTCTTTCCGGTCAACGCTCCGAAATATCTCGTCTTCGCCCTGCTCGATAATCCAAAGGGCAATGCCAAAACGCGCGGCTTTGCGACCGCCGGATGGGTCGTCGCGCCCGCCGTCAGCGCCATCATTACGCAGATAGGCCCCCTGCTCGGCATCGCTCCGCTGCCGAAAGACCTCTTTGAGGCAGCAGAGCGCCAAGTCCTCAAGCCCCTCGGCTCCGAGATCGTCAATAGGATCGCGGCCGCCGACGAAAGGGATTATGCCGCGGCTGAATCCGACAGCGTGGATGACAGCGAAAACGCGGAAAAAGACGAGACTCC
>CAYUPD010000116.1:0-5011 GCA_964446645.1 uncultured Rhodospirillaceae bacterium | reverse complement strand
TGGGAGGCGGCGCAGAGGCGAGGGGACGAGGCACGACCCTGTCGGCCGGGAAGATGAGCGAAACGGTGGTGCCGACGCCAAGCTCGCTTGTGAGGCCGAGCGTGCCGCCGTGAAGTTCGACAAGGGCTTTTGTCAGGGGGAGGCCGAGTCCGGTGCCCTGATGCTTGCGGCTTAAGGCGCTTTCGATCTGCCCGAAGGGCGCAAGGGCGAGGGCGATGTCTTTAGGAGCGATGCCGATGCCGTTGTCGGTGACGTTGATGAGCATGCGGTTTTGGCCGTCGATCATGGCCGAGAGAGTGACGCTGCCGTTTTCGTTCGTAAATTTGACGGCGTTGGTAAGGAGGTTTGTGAGGATTTGCTTCATGGCCTTTTCTTCGCCGCGGAAGAAGGGCAGATCATGAGGGACATGCAGATTCAAATGGACTTTTCCTTCCGTGGCGCGGCCGTTGACGAGGCGCGAGACGGAGTGCGCGATTTCTTCGATATTGAGAGTCGTTTCCTTGATCTGGCGTTTACCGGCCTCGATCTTGGACATGTCGAGGATGTCGTTGATGAGGGAAAGAAGGAGCTGGCCGCTGTCGTAGATGTCCTTGGCGTAATCGACGTATTGGGGGATTCCTGCGTTGCCGAACATCTGATCTTTGATGATTTCGGCAAAACCGATGATGGCGTTTAAGGGCGTGCGAAGTTCATGGCTCATGTTGGCCAAAAATTCCGACTTGCTCCGGTTGGCGAAGTCGGCCTGTTCCTTGGCCGAAAGAAGGGCGATTTCGGCTTTTCGGCGTTCGGTAATGTCGCCCATGGTGCATTCGAAACCGACGCCGCCGCTGTCGAGCGTCTGGTGTCCGCTCAGGCTGACCCAAAGCTCGCGGCCGTCCTTTGTATAAACGGCGCACTCGGCGGCGCAGCGCTGGCGCGAGCGGACGCCGTCGGCCCACGCGGCGCGCTGGGCGGGATCGACAAAGAGCCTGCCGTTAAAGTCCGGTTGGGCGTCGAGAAGCTCGTCGGGGCTGGCGTAGTGCAAAAGAAGAGCGGCGGTCTGGTTTGCGCTTGTCCATTTACCGTCGGGGCCGATGTGGAAAATGCCGATATCGGCGTTTTCGAAAATGACGCGGTACTTGTGGGCGCATTCGCGCAAAGCAGAGACAAGTTCCTGCTGCGAGAGAGAGGACGGATCGATGAACATGGCCATGAACGTCGCGCAAAACCACTAAAATTGGGTTAAACGGCGGTTTAGAAAGGAGAATGGACGTTATTTTATAGGTCTTCTTTATCGACGGCGACGTTGTTGCGACCGCGTCTTTTGGCAAGCATGAGGGCGGAGTCGGCGCGGTCGAAGACCTTGCGCGCGGCGTCCTGAGAGTCCGGTTCGGCGGCGGCGACGCCGATGCTGATCGTGATGTTGATCTTCTCGTTGCTGTCGGGGATGAGGAAGGGAGACTCGGCTATTTTGAGGCGAATGCGTTCCGCGATTTTCTCGGCGTTTTGGAGTTCCGTTTCGGGCATGACGATGGCGAACTCTTCGCCGCCCATGCGGACGAGGAAGTCCGAGGGGCGGACGCTGTTAAAGACGCGCTGAGCGACGCCCTTAAGGACGACATCGCCCGCGGGATGGCCGTATTTATCGTTGACGGATTTAAAGAAGTCGATGTCGAGCATCTGGACGGAGAGCGGTTTTTTAACGTCTTCGACGTGCTGGAGGAAGCGCGGAATGTGGGCGTCGAGATAGCGGCGGTTGAAAGCGCCGGTTAAGGGATCGACGAGGGCAAGCATCAGGTTGTGTTCGAGTCCGTTGCGCAGGCGGTCGTAGTTGCGCTTGTAGCGGAGCTGCGTGCGCGCGCGGGCAAAAAGCTCGTGAGAGTCGAAGGGGCGCAAAAGATAGTCGTTAGCGCCGAGGTCGAAAGCCTTGGCGACGCGTTCAAGGTCTTCGGGATCGGCAAGGAGGAGGATGGGGATATGCCGCGTCTCGGGATTGGAGCGCATAAGAGGGCAAATCGTAAGGCCGTCCTCGTTTTTGAGGGCGAGCTTGGAAAAGACGAGGTCGAAAGTACCGTCTTTGAGAATTTTCGCGGCATCGGCGATGCTGGTCGTCTCGACGGTATGGGCCGAGAGGGGCTTGAGCGTTTCGCGGATAAAGGCGCTGTCGGTCGCGTCGTCGGCGACGATAAGGACGTTGCAGTTACGAACGTTGAGAGGGTCGGCCAAGGTCTCGGCGAGGAGAGGAGAGAACTGCAAGGCGGTGGCCTCGCGGGAACGCCATTCGTCCATGAGGACTTTCATGCGCAAGAGGGAGCGGATGCGGGCCATGAGGGCGAGGTCGTTGATGGGCTTGCCCAAAAAGTCGTCTGCGCCTGCGGCGAGGCCGCGGACGCGGTCTGTGACGTCCGAGAGGGCGGTAATCATGACGACGGGGATAAAGGAGGTGGCGGGATTGGATTTGATGCGGCGGCAGGTTTCGAAGCCGTCCATTTCGGGCATCATGACGTCGAGGAGGACGAGGTCGGGCTTTTCTTCCTCGACTTTTTTGAGGGCCTCGACGCCGTTTTCGGCCGAGGAGATGATGTAATAGTCGCGGGCAAGCTTCGCGGTGAGAAGCTTGATGTTGACGGGGATATCGTCGACGATGAGGATACGGGAGGACATGGGGCCAGAGTGTCGGATATTATTCTTAAAATAAAGTTAGGGCCGGGACTCTATAAATATTTCTTAACGGTTGAGATAAATTGGTGAACGGCAATGGGTTTAGAGAGGTAATCGTCGCATCCCCCGGCGCGGATCTTCTCTTCGTCGCCGCGCATGGCGAAGGCGGTAATGGCGATGACGGGAATTTTTTTGAGGGTTTCATCGGATTTGAGCCAACCGGTGATTTCGATGCCCGAGACTTCGGGCAGCTGGATGTCCATAAGAATGAGGTCGGGATGGTTGTTTCGGGCGAGGTCGAGGACCTGGAATCCGTCGCGGGTATTGAGCGTGGCGTAGCCGTGAGCTTCCAGAAGGTCGCGGAAGAGCTTGAGGTTCAGGTCGTTGTCCTCGACGATCAGGATCAGTTTTTTTCGTTGTGGGCTGTCGATCATGGGCAGGCCTGAGTCTGAAGAGGCTGGACGCTTTCCAGCTTGCCCGCGACGGAGAAGTCGCCGTAATCGATTTTCATGTCATAAGCGACGCCGGAGGGGAAGAGGCTCATGTCCATCTCGTAATCGGGCTCGCCGGTTTCCGAGCTGTCGCTGAAGAAAGCGAGATGGACGGGCCAAGCGGAGTCGGAGAGGGCGGCGTTTTTCTTTCCCTTGGTTTTGGGAAGAGAGCTTTTGGCGATGGGGCGCATGGGCATAATGAAGGCGCTGATATCGTTGGAGCCGTCCTCGTCGAATCCGTCGAAGACGTGGCGGGTAAAGAATTTGTCGCCTTTGGAGGCTTGCTGCAAGATCAGCAAAGTGTGGGCGGTGGGGAAAAGAGTTCCGGCGGGGAGGGTCTCGGTTTTTTCGTTCGGAGAGGCGTAAGAGACGGAGATGGAGCCGTCCGGATTTTGAGAAGCCTTGCCGTGATAGTTATCGGTCTCCTGTCCGTTGGAGACGCGACGGATATTGAAGTTGTAGAGCTTGCCGTCCTTGGATTCCCAAGTGAGTTCGGAGCTGACGATATCCTGATCGTCGTCGTCGATGTAGGAGAAATGGAGTTGCAAGCGTTGTTGAAGAGCCCATCCATCGCAGACGTCGCGCCATTCGAAAAGCATGCGGCCCGAGATGTCGGAAACGTTGCTGGAGGTTTTGGAGGAATCGAGGGACATTTTGTAAATGGCCCGATGAGGAACGATAGCGGAGGATGTCGACGGAGGAGCGGCGACGACAGGAGAAGGAACGCTGGCGGGCAGGGCGGCCCAGGCGGCCGGCGCGCCGCAAGCGACCGGGAAGACAAAGGCGAAGAGGAACGGAAGAATCCGCACGAAAACACTCCCGAAGAGGGCGTCAAAGCCCAAGCTGATAGGCCGGGTAGTGTTAACACATTGTCAAGAACAAGGATAGATGGCGCGTCGCAAAGAGCGTCGTTCGATAAATGTTGCGAAAATCGCGCAATCCTTCATAAAGAGCCGGGATTACAGGCAAAAGGGCCAAAAACAGATGACTCGACCCGTTTTTATATTGGCCTCGTCTTCGCCGAGGCGGTTAGCGCTGCTGGCGGAAGTGGGGATTGTGCCGGACAAGGTTACGGCGGCGGATATCGACGAGACGCCGAAGAAGGGCGAGAAGCCGCGCGATCTGGCCGAGAGACTGGCATACGAGAAGCTTTGCGCGGCGATAAAGGCGGAAAAAGCGGATGCGTATATATTGGCGGCGGACACGGTCGTGGGCGTGGGGCGGCGGATATTGCCGAAGGCTGAGACGCCGCAGGACGTAGAGAAATTTCTAAGCCTGATGTCCGGTCGCCGCCATCGTGTCTATACGGGCGTGGCGTTAAGGACGCCCGAAGGCAAAGTTGTGCGGCGACTTAGCGAAAGCACGGTAATTTTTCGGCAGCTTTCGAAGGAAGATATCGCGGTCTATGCGAAGAGCGGCGAAGGGGTCGGGAAGGCAGGGGGCTACGCGATACAAGGCCGGGCCGGAAGCCTGATCCGGTATATATCGGGGTCGTATTCGGGGATTGTAGGATTGCCGCTGTTCGAGGTCGCGCAAATGCTGCGCGGTGCGGGGTGGAGGTTCTGATGGAAGAGGCGAAAGGCCGTTGCCCGATATGCGGCAAAGAGGCGGCAGGGAAATATAAGCCGTTTTGCTCGTCGAGGTGCGCGTCGGTGGATTTGGGAAAATGGCTTGGCGAGGGTTACAGGCTCAAAACCGACGAAATAGACGAAGAAAAAGCGGTTTTAGCGGACGCAAAAGAAGGTAAAGATTTTGAATATATGATAGAATTCCGGGCGACGTAAGGGTAGACAAGGCATGAAAGCTTGCTTATAAGCGTCACCCTGTCGCGATAAAACAGAAAGAGAGCCTGGGTAGCTCAGTTGGTAGAGCAGAGGACT
>CAYUPD010000115.1:0-5073 GCA_964446645.1 uncultured Rhodospirillaceae bacterium | reverse complement strand
CATAGATGGATCGTTTTGCAGCATTCAATGCAGCTGCCCGGGCATCAGCAAAAGAGATAACACCTGCTTTGCTCCGTTCTAAAAGCACTTGCAAATATGATTGTAAAGGATATTTATCTGTGTGATTCATATATAGTATTCCGTCAAACCATGAATTCCAGTGTCCCATCATGCTGAATAATGACAGAGTTGCAATAATCGGCAAAGACAAAGGTATATATATTTTATACATTGCCTGGAAGTATGACGCACCGTCAATAAATGCAGACTCCTCGAGCTCTCTTGGAAGTGTTTTGAAAAAATTGACAAGCAGGATCACAAAAAAACTATTTGCAGCAGTTGGCAGGACCAGCGCCCATATTGAGTTAGTCAAAGCAAGATTTCTAACAAGTATATATGTCGGAATGAGTCCTCCACTAAAAAGCATCGGAATGATCAGCAGCCATATGTAAACACTCCTGTACGGAAACTTCTTGCTGTCTTTTGAGAGAGGATATGCCATAAGAAATGTCAATACCATATTGATCGAAGTCCCTAAGATGACTCTGACGATCGATATATTAAAAGCTTTCAAAAAGTTCGAATTCCCTTTGATTCTATCCGGTTAGGTTGCGATCTGTTCCGGTTTTTATCGTATTCGCTTTAGAGACTCTTAACGAATACATGCTAAGAGATCGCCTGATTTTCCAATCATCTCAGAGTATCCCCCCATGTTCGAAAGAAAACCCGCCTTCGCGGCCGATGAGCCTCCTGAAATCCAAGTTCATACCCATGAACGTTATCATACGGTCATGAAGGCTTGCGAGGCCTTACCTCCCGTCAAAACCGCCGTCGTTCACCCCGTCGATGCCGTTTCTCTTCAATCCGTCGTCAACGCCGTCCATGAAAACCTGATCGAGCCGATCCTCGTCGGCCCTGCCGCGCGCATCAAGGACGCCGCCGCCAAAAATCAGATCGACATCTCCAGCTGGGAGATCGTCGATACCAAGCATAGCCAAGCCGCCGCCGATCAAGCCGCCCGGCTCGCCTCGGACGGCACAGTCGAAGCCATCATGAAGGGGTCTTTGCATACCGACGAGCTGCTTTACCCCGTCGTTTCGACTAACTTCGGCCTTCGCACCGGCCGCCGTTTGTCCCACTCTTTCGTGATGGATACCGCCGGGTACCATAAGTGGCTCATTGTCACCGACGCCGTCGTTAACATTGCTCCCGACCTCGGCACCAAGGCCGATATCTGCCGCAATGCCGCCGACGTTTGGCGCGTCCTCTCTAACGAAAACCGCCTCCCGAAGATCGCCGTCCTCGCCGCCGTCGAGGTCATCAATCCAAAAATGCAGGCGACTATTGACGCCGCATGCTTGTGCAAAATGGCCGAGCGCAAACAGATTCTCGATTGCGTTATCGACGGGCCTCTTGCTTTCGACAATGCCATTAGCAAGGAAGCCGCCGACGAAAAAGGCATCGTGTCCGCCGTCGCGGGCGATCCCGACATCATTCTCGCCCCCGATATCGAGGCCGGGAACATGCTGGCCAAGCAGTTGACATTCATTAACAAAGCCGACGCCGCCGGAATCCTGATGGGCGCCCGCGTGCCGATCATCCTTACCAGCCGCGCCGATAACCTTCGGACTCGCTTGCTCTCCTGCGCTTTGGCCGTTCTCGTCGCCCAAGCCCGCCGCGAAGGACGCATTAGATGATCGAAACCCTTCTTATCCTCAACGCCGGTTCGTCGAGCGTCAAGTTCCAGCTCTTCGGATGCGGCGACGGCTTACCGCGCCTCGCGACAGGCAGCGTCACCGGTATCGGCTCGACGCCCGTTCTGTCCGCTACGCGCGACGACACCAAGCAGAAGATCAAGTTCAACCTCGAAATGGACGAAACCCAAAAACGCGCCGTCTGGCAAATCGTCGATTGGGTCGATGAGCAAAAAGCCGGTTGGAAGATCACCGCCGTCGTTCATCGCTTCGTGCACGGAGGCCTTGAATTTTTCGAACCCACTTTCATTACGTCCCATATTTTCCATAAGCTTAAAAAACTCATCCCCCTCGCGCTTCTCCACCAGCCGCATCACCTCGCCGCCGTGGGCGTCATCGCCCGCAATCTGCCCATCATTCCGCAGATCGCCTGCTTCGATACGGCTTTCCACTCCCATCACGAGGACAAGTTTACCTACTACGCGCTGCCGAAGCCCCTCAACGACAAAGGCATTCGTCGCTACGGATTCCACGGCCTCTCTTACGCGTGGATCGCTCAGACGCTCGCGAAAGACTATCCCGACCTCGCCAAAGGCCGCGTCGTCGTCGCCCACTTGGGCAACGGCTCCAGCCTCTGCGCCATCCAAAACGGCAAAAGCGTCGATACCACCATGGGTATGTCCGTTCTCGACGGCCTCCCCATGGGCACACGTTGCGGCTCTATCGATCCCGGCGCCGTCATCTTTATGCTCCGCGAACTCGGCATGCCTCTCGACGAAGTCGAAGACACCCTGTACAAAAAATCCGGCCTTAAGGGCATGTCCGGCGGCGTCAGCAACGACGTCAAGGACCTCCTGTCCAGCACCGATCCCCGCGCCGCGTACGCGCTCGACTACTTCTCGACCTATATCGCTAAAAACGTCGCCTCGATGGCCGCCTCGATGGACGGAATCGACGCCCTCGTCTTTACCGGCGGCATCGGCGAGCATGCCGCGCCTATCCGCGACGCCGTGGCGGATCATCTGAAGTTCATGAACATTCCGCAAATCCTCGTCATTCCCACAAACGAGGAACGCTATATGGCCGAGCAGGCGATGAAGTGCCTCGCGGAGGCTAAAAAGGCTAAGTCGTCCTGAAATAGCCGACAATCTTTTGCGCCACGCCGCGGCTGATCCCCTCAACCCGCATTAAATCTTCGATATCCGCTTCCGCAACGGCCTTTGCCGACCCGAAATGCCGGAGCAGCGTCCTTTTGCGCGCCGCCCCGACGCCCGGAATCCCGTCAAGCCGCGAACGGATGAGCTCCTTGCCCCGGCGCGCGCGATGCGCCCCTATGGCAAAACGATGCGCCTCATCCCTTAAGCGTTGCAGAAAATACAAAACCGGGTCGCCCGTCTCGAACGAGAACGGCTTGTTTCCCGAACGGAAAAACCTCTCGCGCCCCGCGTTCCGATCCGGACCTTTCGCGATTCCAATGATCGCGATGTCGCCCAAACCTATTTCTTTTAACGTTTCCTGAGCCTTATTCACCTGCCCCGCGCCGCCGTCGATCAGAAGCAGGCCCGGCCACAGGCCCGACTCCCGCTTGGGGTCTTCGGCGATCAGGCGCTTGAAGCGCCGCGTCAGAACTTCGCGCATCATGCCGACGTCGTCGTCCGGCGCGGCCTCGCGAACACTGAATTTCCGGTACGTCTTTTTAAGAAACCCTTCCTCGCCCGCCGCGATCATCGCGCCGACCGCGAACGTTCCGCCCGTGTGCGAGTTATCATAGACCTCTATTCTCTTGAGCGGCTTCGAAAGCCCGAACGCATCCTCGACCCGCCGCATGAGGCGCTTTTGCTCGTCCTGCCCCGAAAGAACGCGGCCAAGCGACTCTTCCGCATTCCTGCGCGCGCCGTCCACGAGGCGCTTGCGCGCTCCCGCTCTCGGCACCGCGATGCGAACCTTATGCCCCGAAGCCTTCGACAAAGCCTCTTCCAAAAGCGCGCTTCGCTCGGGCAAAAGCCCCGTTAAAATCAGCGGCGGCGCGGACTTATCCGCGTAGAACTGCGCGATAAACGCGGCGAATACCTCTTCTTCCTTCCTGTCCGCGTCGTGCGACGGATAATACAACCGCGCGCCGTAATTGCGCCCTTGGCGGAAGAAAAAGACCTGCACCGCCGTCTTGCCTCCCGTCCTGTAAAGCGCCATCACATCGGCGTCCGACAAGCCGGGCACATGGACGTTCTGTCGCGTCTGGACGCTCGTCAGAACCTTGATCCGGTCGCGAAGACCTGCCGCTTTTTCGTAGTCCATCGCGTCGCTCGCCGCCTGCATCTCAGCGGCCATCTTTTTCTGCACGTCCTGATTCTTGCCCCTCAGGAAATCGACGGCGTCCGAAACTTGTTCCGCGTACGCCTCTTTGCCGACGCATCCGACACACGGCGCCGTGCATCGCTTGATATGATAGAGAAGGCACGGACGCGACCGGTTGGAAAAAACGTCTTCGCGGCACGTGCGCAACATGAACACTTTTTGCAGCAGCGTCAGCGTTTCGGTCACCGCCGCCCCCGACGCGAACGGCCCGAAATACCAACCCTTTGCCTCGCGCGCGCCTCGGTGCTTCGCAAGACGAGGGAAGCCGTCTTCTTTCGCGATCAAAATATACGGATAGCTTTTATCGTCGCGCAAAAGAATGTTGTACGGCGGCAAAAAATTCCGGATGTAGCTCGCCTCGAGCAACAGCGCATCGGCTTCCGTCCGCGTGATCGTAACTTCGAGATTCTGCGCTAACGATACCATGCGCTGGAGCCGGACCGGCAGCCGGGCGCGTTGCGTATACGACGCGACGCGCTTCTTCAAATTCTTGGCCTTGCCGACGTAAAGCGGCGCGCCGTCCGCGCCCAGCATCCTATACACCCCCGGCGACGCAGGCAGGGCCCGTATATGCCCGCGCAGCATCGCTGCGCCTCGCTCGTATCCCGTCAAACGCTTCATCTTCGATGCGCTCTTTTTCGCCGTTTCCCGATTATCCCCTGAATCTGTGGATAAGCCTGTCTATAATTCTTTTGTGCGCCGCTTTCTCGCTAATAAATATGAGCTTTCTCCTTTTTTGCCTAAAAAAAAGGCAACTGGACATAACCTATTGTTCTTTAATAAATTCTTTGTGTCAAAACCATGAAACGCCCCTGTCGAAAGCCTTTTTATGGTAAAGAAAACGGCGCAGCAATGCCGGGTGTGAACAAAATACGGCTCTTTCGGCCCTTCAAAAACGCGCGAATTCACGCGTATTCGAGAAAAAATGCCCTCGACCGCCTCCCTCCTCTCCCCTCTCTGTTGCATCCGCGCCGCGCCGCTCGAAGAAACGAGGCGTCTCGGCAGACCGTATTTGTATGTCCCT
>CAYUPD010000114.1:0-5176 GCA_964446645.1 uncultured Rhodospirillaceae bacterium | reverse complement strand
CACGCCGAAGGAATCGTGGGATAGACAGGTCTACGGGCAGGACGCGACGCCGAAAAGCATTTTAGTCGAGCGTACCTCGACGTCCGGCTCGTCCGTTATCAGCGAACTTATCGCGGCGATGCCCTAATAATTTTGACTGCGGCGTCGGCTTTTCAGCGCTTATGCAAACACAAAACGTTATGTGCGTCCGGCTTTCGGTTGTCCGCGACGGAGAATAACGCTCTTTATTTGAGACAAGAAAGAAGGGCGTTTCGGAGAAAGCTGCTTCAACAGTTCTTCGAATTTTCCTTCGCTCTCGCGAGACGGCGGATTTCCCCGCAAATCGCGGCCTTCGTGGTCAAAACGAGAATAGGGTAAAAGAGCGGGATCAATAGAATAAGCCGAACGAGTGCGCCACAATGCAGTAGAATCCAATTGCGGACTCTGAGGATGGGATTCAGTCCTAATCGTTAGGCCCCTAATAATCGCTTCCTGATATTCAACCTGAAAAGCAGAAAAGTCTCTTTCAAAGCTCTCAAGATAATATAAAGAATCGATAACTTTCTGCCTCATGGAATGTTCATCTTTCGTTCTTTTGCGCCGCGGATGTTTTTCGAGAAAAAGCTTTCCGGCTTCAATTCTTCCCAGAATGTTCAGTTGAGTTTCAAAGCTTATTCCGAGAAGGCCTTCGTTCCATACAATGGCAATGGTTTTTCCGTCGGCAATGTTTTCGAGAAATCTCAAACTAGAGGCGGGCTTATATAGGCTGCGTCTAAAATTCTGCACGTGAGGCGGCACGCTTAACAAAATATCCCACGGTTCGTCGAGGGCATAGGTGCACAGATACCCTCTTTTCCCATGCGCATGTTCCTGAAGAAGAGCTTCTGCATCGGCTTTCATCGACATACGAACGTTTGAATCCGGTGATGTCATAATATTTCTCCGCTCTATTATTAATCCGCTAGTTCTGAGACAACAGTAGATCAAAGATAATGGTATCAGAACAGAATAATATGGTTAATGAGAGCGGTGCATTTTCAACTCTGTTTTGACGGCGGCGACGACGCTTTGCCAATCTTCGGGCTTCGGCTGGCGAAACAGGCGCGCCGTCGGATACCACGGACTGTCGTTGCGGTCGATGAGCCAGCGCCAGTCGGGCGCAAACGGCAGCAGAATCCACACGTTTTTGCCCAAGCCTCCCGCCAGATGCGCCGTCGCCGTATCGCAGGTAATGACCAAATCCATCTGCCCGATGAGGCGCGCGGACGCGGCGAAATCGGTCAGTTGGGGCGAAAGGTCTTTGATCGGGTAGCGCGGCAGAAGCTCGGCGTCGCCCGGCTTAAAATCGCGGTTAAACGAATAAAATTGAACGCCGGGCGCAGAAAAAATATCGGCGAAAAGCGCAAGCGGCACCGAGCGTTTTTTGTCGCTCAGATGAAGAGGGCTTCCTCCCCATACGACGCCGATCTTAAAATCTTCCTGCGGCAGACGCGTCGCGTCGTCGGGAGGCAGAACGGGCAGGTAGGGAACGTTCCGGGGCAGTGTTTCGAGCGTCGCGCCCAATCGGTGCGGCAGGTCGAAGGACGAGCAGAAATAATCGCACATGGGGATTCTGTCCTCGTGCGTGATAAGGCCGTCGAGACATGGCCATCCGGCAAATAACGGCTTCAGGGCTTTATGAACCGAAAACACGACTTTCGCGCCTTGCGCTTTGAGAGGCGGCAAAAACCGCGCCAGCATCATCGTGTCGCCGAAACCTTGCTCGTCGCAGACAAGAAGGCTTTTTCCGTTCAGATTTTCGCCTTTCCACAAGGGGAACGGCAGCTTCTTGCGCTTGAGTTCCGGAATCGCGAGCCCCCGGGCGCGGTAGCGGTCGAAGCCTTCCTTGTATTTGCCTTGCAAAAGCTCGATGAGCGCGAGATGCCAGTGGCGGTCGCCGTATTCGCTTTCATCGATCTCGCGCGCGCCGTCGCCGTCGATGGCTTGGCCCGCGACCTCGACGGTTTTGCGGAACGTTTCTTCGGCTTCGTCGAGCCTGTTCAGCGCCTGATACGTCTGCGCGAGGTTGTCCCAGATGTCGGCGCGCGCCGGATTAAGGGCCAAGGCGCGTTTGTAGGATTCGACGGCTTCTTCGTCGCGGTTTAGGCGGTTGAGCGCGACTCCGTAGCCGAACCATGCGTAATGATTGCCGGGAATAAGCTCCGTCGCGCGTTTTCCGGAGCTTAGCGAGGCCGCGTAGTCCTTGAGTTTTTCGGTAACGTTGCACAGGCTGAGCCATCCGTCGCCGTAGGACGGGTCGAGCGCGACCGAGCGTTCGGCAATCGCGCGGGCCTCGACGTATTGCTTTTCGTGCACGAGCGACAAGGACAAGTTATTCAGAGCGGCGAGAAATTTGGGATCAAGCCGCAAAGCTTCGCGGTACTGCGCGATGGCTTCTATCCATGAATCGCTCGCGCGAAGAGCATTGGCAAAATTAAAGTGAATTTGCGGAGCGTTCGGCTGCAACTCGACGGCGCGCGTAAAAGCCCGGATCGCTTCGGGTAATTTTTGCGCCGCCATCAAGATCGTGCCGCGGTGAAAGTGCAAAAGCCCGGACGAAGGATCGAGCGCAACGGCTTTATCGGCCCATTTCTCGGCTTCCTCAAAGTTGCCGCGCGCGCCGACGACGATGCCTAACAAAGCGCAAGCGTCCGGATTTGCAGGTTCGCTTTCAAGAACGGCGCGGTACAGGCGTTCGGCTTCGGGCATGTTCCCCGCTTGGTGGGCCGCCACGGCTTCGGCGAGCGTCGTTTTTTTGTCCGGGCCTTTGTCCAATTTCAGAACTTCCGTTTCTTGAGTTTGTAGACATACGAAATAATTTCGGCGACGGCCCGATAATGCTCAGCCGGGATTTGCTGGTCAATCTCGACGGAGGCGTAAAGCGCGCGGGCTAAGGGCGGGTTGCTGACGATGGGGACTTTGTGCTCTTCGGCAATTTCGCGAATGCGCAAGGCGATCAGGTTGATGCCTTTGGCGACGACGACCGGCGCAAGCGTCTTGGCCGAGTCGTATTGCAGCGCGACGGCGTAGTGCGAAGGGTTGGTGATGACGACGTCCGCTTTTGGAACATGCGCCATCATGCGCTTGCGCGACTTTTCCAGGCGGATTTGCCTGAGGCGCGCCTTGATCATCGGATCGCCTTCCTGCTGGCGGTACTCGTCCTTGACCTCGGACTTCGACATGCGCAATCCGCGAATGTACTGAAACCGCACGTAGAATAAATCGATGGCCGCAATGACGGCAAAAACCAGAAGAAGCATTTCGATCAGGTGGACGATCTTCGTGTGCAGAAAACCCATGATCTGTCCTATCGGGACGCCCGCCAGATCCGGCGTCATGACCGCGATGGGGGCGAGGACGATAAAGGCAATGCCGCCCAGAAGAACCATTTTTCCGAGGCTTTTGCCGAGTTCGACAAGCGACGTTAGCGAGAACAGCTTTTTAAGGCCGCGCATGGGCGAAAGGCGCGAGGGGTCCGGCATCAGGAGGTCGAGGGACATGAAAAAGCCGGTCTGAACCATATATCCGGCGACAATCGCGCCCAGAAGAAGCATAAACGCGACGCCTGTCATCAGGGCAATTTGAGCCAACGTGTGGGAAAACAGAATTTGGACGCTGGATTCGTTGATGACGAATTCGTGCGGGGCTTCGAAGAACTTGCGCAGGAAGAGCGAGAGCTGCTCGGCCATCGTCGGAACGGCAAGCCCTATGACGACGAGCGCGCCCAAAAGAGAAACCCACGCGGCGACTTCGCGGCTGACGGGAACTTGGCCGTGTTCGCGGGCTTCGTCCAGCCGTTTACTGGAAGGCGGTTCGGTTTTTTGGTCTTGGTCTTGATCCTGTTCGGCCATCGTGCGCGCTTACCCTTGGAAGAACGAACCGACGGACCGGCTGAAGAAGGAAAGCCAAAGCGTGAGGATTCCGACGACGGTCAAGAGGAACATGGCGATGCCGCCCCAGATTTCGACGGGCAGGATGATGAGGAAGAGCTGTATCGAAGGCAGCAGTTTTTGGAGAATGCCGAGCGCCGAAAAGAGCAAAAGACCCATAATCAGAAACGGCGCGGCAAGCTCGATGCCGACGACAAAGCTCTTGTTGGCGACATGAATAATGGTTTCGGCCATATCGCCAAGCGGAAAAACGCCGCCCGGGGGAAATGCGTCGTAAAGCGCGACCGTCGTCCGGATGAGGACGTGGTCCATGCCTGTGATAAAGATAAGGACAAGCCCCGCGACGCTTAAAAAGGCGCTCGACAGGGGGCTTTGGGTGGCGAGCGCGGGGTTCATGACCGTAGCGCTCGACAGGCCGCTTTGGATGCCGATGACCATGCCTGCGGCTTCGAGGGCGCTGATGGCAAGGCGAAGGAGGGAGCCGAAAAACAGGCCAACGAGGATTTCATAGGCGATAAGCTGCGCCAACAGAGCCGACGAGGCGGGCACGGCGGGAAAGCGTCCCATCATCGGCCCGAGCAAGAGGAAGCAGATCATGCAGGTGAAAATCATGCGGATGCGCGGCGGCACGTAATTTTCGCCGATGCCGGGAAAAAGCATCATCACGGCGCCGATGCGGCACAGAAGCATCAGGAATACGAAGATGTGACCCGCAAAGAGAGCGCCAATGTCGTAGGTGCTATGCATCGTCAATCGCTCTGGCCGATCTGCACGATGCGATCGGTCAAGGATTGGGTAAAACCTCCAAGCGTCGAAAGCATGAAGGGCAAAAGCCAAATGGTGATTCCGAAAACGACGACCATTTTGGGAATGAAGGTCAGCGCATATTCCTGAATTTGCGTAACGGTCTGGATCATCGACACGATGATGCCGACCACAAGCCCCGCAAGCATGATGGGGCCGACCAGCTTCAGCATGACGATGATGGCTTCGCGGCAGATTTCGAGGGCTTCGGCTTCGTTCATGGCGGCAGGGAAAACAAGGAAAGAAAGACGTTTACCAAACATTCCCCATTCGCGGGCCAGGGTCAAGCCGGAATGAGGCGTTTGGCCGCAACGGCTTGATTTTCGCGCCGATTTAGGCCTTGCATTCGCGCCGACACTTTGTATTATCGCCGCCTGCTCGCGGGGAAGGCTTTGCTTCTTCGCAAAAAGGATGCGGGTGTAGCTCAGCGGTAGAGCACAACCTTGCCAAGGTTGGGGTCGCGA
>CAYUPD010000113.1:0-5256 GCA_964446645.1 uncultured Rhodospirillaceae bacterium | reverse complement strand
TTCATGCGCCAGTTGGTATTAATCAAAAGGCGTGTTATCAAGGGGAAGTAACAACAAGTAAGAAGCGAAATTCCATGACCAACACACTTTACGTCGGCGATTTGCCCCCTGCCCTTTCATTCGGCGATTGCGTCGCCATCGACACGGAATCGATGGGGCTCAACTGGGACCGCGACCGGCTATGCCTTGTCCAGCTTTCGGGCGGAGACGGCAACGCGCATCTTGTGCAGTTTCGCGAAGGGCAATATGACGCGCCGAATCTCAAAAAGCTTTTGACGAACCCTAAGGTCGTAAAGCTTTTCCATTTTGCGCGCGCCGATCTGGCGACGATTTATCGGTATCTCAGAGTCATGCCGACGCCCGTCTATTGCACCAAGATCGCGTCGGTTCTCGTGCGCACGTTTTCGGACAGGCATAGCTTGAAGGATTTGGCTCGCGATTTGCTGGGTTTCGACATGTCGAAGGAACAGCAAACGTCGGACTGGGGAACGGATACATTGTCGCAAGAGCAGCTCAATTACGCGGCGTCGGACGTTCTGCATCTGCATAAAATCAAGAGCATCCTCGACCGGAGGCTTGAGCGCGAGAACCGGACGGCGCTGGCGCACAAGATCATGGACTTTTTGCCGGTCCGGGCCGAGCTGGACGTAGCCGGGTGGAAGGACGTGGATATCTTCGCGCACAAGCCCGTCCGCAAGCCGGAATAGGCCTTTACCTAACCCCTTATAAACAAGATGAAAGTAAAGCGTTGATTGACGAATAGGCCTTTTATGGCTTGAGTCCTTCCAGTCCTTTTTTTTGGGGGGAGCCATTAAATGACCGGCATTAGCAATGACGATGCAAAAAGATTAGGAATAGCTAAAACACCGAACCTTTGTTTTATCCGCTCGCACGGTCGGTATGAAGCCCTTATCGCGGATTGCAATCTTCCTCTTTTGAAAATAGTCCTTGAGGAAGGCGATATAGGCGTAAACGACCTGTATATGGACAAAGTTCTTGGATACAGAACGACGCTTCTCTCCCGGGCGATTATAAACGATCAGCCGCAGATCGTGGCTTATCTCCGGTCTGTAGGAGCCAGTTTTGAAGTTGTGGACGAAAAAGGTCGCACGCCTGTCGGTGAAGCGTTGGAAAGCACAAACCCGGCGTATCTCATGCTTCCTTATCTGAAAGACATAATCGAATCCGGCGATATTGGCGTCAACGACCTGTATGGGGACAGAACCCTTGGATACAAGATACCGTTCTTGTCCCGGGCGATTATGAACGACCAGCCGCAGACCGTAGCCTATCTCCGGTCGATAGGAGCCAGTTTTGAAGTTGTGGACGAAAAAGGCCGCACGCCTGTCGATGAAGCGGCGGCAAGCGGAAAACCGGCGTATCTGTGGGACTATCTCGAGAATGGAGCTGTCCGCCCGAAAGATATTGTCGGAACGCCGACATTTGGGAAAGATGGCCCGAAAGCCGGATAATCCGCTCGGTCTTAGAACGTCATAATTTAGTGTTTTTCGGATTTGTTCGCGCTAAAATCGGCGTATGGACGAGAGTCTCCCCAACGAACCGCCGCATGAGCCGCTGGAGTTTATCCGCCCGCGCCTGACCGAGCGCATCCGCCGCGCGCGCGACAGCCGCATGGCCGATTTTATCGAGCGCCTGCGCGTCTGGCTTCCGTCGATAGCGGGCGCGGTATTGCTTCTTTTATTCGTATGGCCGTGGCTTTTGCCTAATTTCAAGATGTCGGATTTAATCAAGAACATCCCCGATCTTGCCGTGGACAATTTAAGGTTTAAGGGCGTGGACAGCAAAAACCAGCCCTACTCGCTGACGGCGGCGCAGGCGACCCGGCCCTCGGCCTTAAAAGGCGTCTACGACCTGACGAAGCCGGAAGGCGAGATTACGCTCAAAAACGGGTCATGGATGGACGGCAAAGCCGATTCAGGCCGCTACGACGATGTCGGCAAAAAAGTAACCCTGACGGGAAACGTTCGCATATTCCGGGACGACGGCTATCAAATTACAACCGACGAGTTGCACGTCGATCTGAACAGCAGCAAGGCCTGGGGCGATAAAAGCGTTTTAATTCAAGGGGATTTTGGTACACTTCAAGGAATTGGCTTCCGTTTTGCGGATTCGGGGAAAAACGTTATAATTAACGGCCCGGCGAAGGCCGTGCTTAGTTTACATAAGAGGCCCGCTTCTGATAAACCCTCTTTACCTTAAATCAAGGAATTGCGAGCCATAAATCGGCAACACCGTTAAAGAGTTAGCATGCGCCTTTGCGCCCTGTTCATAGCGTTCTGCCTGTTGCTCGGAGGCCCTGCGGCCGCCGGGACGAAAAGCGCGCCCGCAAAACCGGCGGAGTCGGACTCCCAACCTGTCGAAATCACGGCCGATCAATCCTTTGAATGGCATCAAAATAAAAATCTATATATAGCGAAGGGCAACGCCAAGGCCGTTCAGGGAGACTTGACGGTGACGGCGGATTTGCTGACGGCGCACAAGCGCGAGAAATCCAAGGGCGCGAAGGCCTCCAAGAAGGCAAGCGGCGACATCGACAAGCTGACGGCGGAAGGCAACGTGGTTATTTTGAAGGGCGCGTCGCGGATAACGGGGAACAAGGCGGTGAGCGACCTCGACGCGCACTCGACGATCCTGACGGGCGACAATCTGAAGTACGAGAACGCCGGGCAAGTCGTAACGGCCAAAGAAACGCTCGAATACTGGGAAGACAAAAAGATCGCGGTGGCGCGCGGCAGCGCGACGGCGACCAAGGGCGGACGCAAGATCATGGGCGACGTTCTGACGGCCGAATTCCGCGACCAGCCGAACGGCAAGGACCAACTTTATAAACTCACGGCGACCGGTAACGTAACGGTCGTGACGAAGAACGACGTCGTGCGCGGCAATAAAGGCGTCTACGACGCGGCGCGGGATATCGCGGTCGTATCGGGCAACGTGCGCCTGTCGCGCGAGGACGGCGTGACGCTTTCGGGCGACGTGGGCGAAGCCGATTTCAAAACCAACCGTAGCCGCCTGATGAATAGCGGTTCGGGCCGCGTGCGCGCCCTGCTTCCGGCCAAGTCGGGAGGCACAAAGCCATGACACCGTCCGGCAAGGTCGTTCCTTTATCGAAGCCGCAGCGTAATAGCGCGCCGGAGTCCGCGCAGGGTTACGGGCTCGAGGCGGGACATTTGGGCAAACGCTACAACCGCCGTCCGGTCGTTCACGATGTGAGCTTCAATCTTCAGCGCGGCGAGGTTGTCGGCCTTCTGGGGCCTAACGGCGCGGGCAAGACGACGTGCTTTTATCTCGTGACGGGACTGGTCAAGCCAGACACCGGGAATATTTTCCTGGACGGCCTCAACGTCACGAAATTCCCCATGTACCGGCGCGCGCGGTTGGGGCTCGGCTACCTGCCGCAGGAGTCGTCGATTTTCCGGGGCCTGACGGTCGAAGACAACATCCGCGCGGTTCTTGAGATTGTGGAGCCGGATTACGGCGCGCGCGAGGCGATGCTCGACGAGCTTCTGGCCGAATTCGGGATAACGCATTTAAGGCAGGCTCCGTCGGTCGCGCTGTCGGGCGGCGAGCGCCGCCGGCTTGAGATTGCGCGGGCGCTGGCCTCGCAGCCGCATTTTGTGTTGCTCGACGAGCCGTTCGCGGGCATCGATCCGATTGCCTTGGGCGATATACGCGATTTAGTCGTTCACTTGCGCGACAGAGGCATCGGCGTCTTGATTACGGACCACAACGTGCGCGCGACGCTCGAGATCGTGGACCGCGCTTATATCATCCACGACGGAAGAGTCCTGATGCAGGGCGCGCCGGGCGAGATCATCGACAACGCCGACGTCCGGCGTGTCTATCTGGGCGAAGAATTCAGGATGTAACCTCTTGGAATAGTTGGCGGAACGTCTTTGGTTAAGGCAGGAGCGGATTCCGTTATTTACTTTCGCCTAAAAGACTTAATATCGGGCCTACCATGAAAGAATTCACGCTTTCAAAGACGGGCGGCACGGCCAAGATCGACATCCTGCGGGATAGCGACATGGATCAAGTTTGGGCGTTGCACGGCGCGGTTCGGGCTTCGCTGCCGGAAAGCCAAAGAGACGCCCTCCTGCCCCAAAGCGAAACGTATTATCGGAATCTTTTGACTCATACGACGGGCCTGATGGTCGGCGTCCGCGTGGACAGCGCGCTTGCCGCGATGATGGCCCTGACCGAGCCGATGGCGCTGCGCGAGGCGATCGGATTGCACATGCTTGGCGCCAGCGGCGTCTTTTTTCATCATGCATCGCTCGACGATATGGTGTCGGTTTTCGACGCGCCGCTTACGAATCCCGTCTGGAGCGACGGCAATCTCGAGAAGAACCTTCTGTCGTTTGCCGTGTGGCTTCCGTATGCGCAGAGCGCTGATCATGTTTTTGCGCAAGTGCCTGCGGGCCTGACGCTCGGATGGGGTCCCCTGATGCGCCAGAAGTTCGGGGTTGTCGCCGCCGCGAACGATCCGGAAAACGACGTTCCTCAATTTATTCTTCAGAAGCCGTCGTTCGGCTTCGATCTCGAGCCATGCCCCATGGCCGACGAAGTCGATCCGGTCTCGGATTTCTCGGCGATTGCGCGGCTGACGCAAAAGCAAGCGTTGATCGGCGTTCTCGAGAGCGAGGGCGCGGCAAGGCTGTCCTTTATGCGCAACCGCGAGGAAGCGAGCCTGATGCCGGTTATGGCGCGCGTCGGCAGGCGGCGTAGCGCCTAACCTAAAACAATCCAGAATCCGAAAACGACGGCGGCCAGAACGCCGAGCGCGACCCATGTCAGGTACTTTTCGATGAAAAGCTTGATGGGGGCGCCGAATTTGCGGACCAAGGCCGCGATGACGAAAAAGCGCACGCCGCGCGTGGCGGCGCAGGCGAGGACGAACGAGACGAGGTCGAGTCCGGCGACGCCGCTGGCGATGGTGACGAGCTTGAAGGGAATGGGCGTCAGGCCCTTGACGAGGATGATGGCGACGCCCCACTTGTTGAAGCCGTCGTGGAACGATTGGAACGCGGCCTGAAGATGATAGGTGTCGACGATCCATTGCCCCAAGGTCGCCATGGCGAACGCGCCGATAGCATAGCCGATGAGGCCGCCAATGACGGAACCGGCAGTACAGACGGCAGCCAGCCGCCATGCTTTTTCGCGCTGGGCGATGGCGAGAGGCAAAAGAAGGATATCGGGCGGCAGGGGAAAAAAAGAGGCCTCGGCCAAGGCGAT
>CAYUPD010000112.1:0-5278 GCA_964446645.1 uncultured Rhodospirillaceae bacterium | reverse complement strand
GTGAGCAGGATAGATGCGGCGTCTTCTCCGGAAGTGATGATGTTGGTCCGGACAGACGGAACCCACGCCGCTGAAAGCCCTACGCTTTGCGCCCTCAATATCAAAAACGCTTCGCTAAAACGCGCCAGCGTCAAAACCCCTCCCACGCCCACCACCCACCAGTAGGCACGGCCCAGTTTCTTCAGCTCTTCCCTGTTAATCGCAAACTTCGACGCCGCCCCGCCTTTGCGGTCCGGCTCTTGCACCCCGAATACCAGCAGCGCCACGCACAAAACCGCCGGGATAACCGCAAACCAATACACCGCCCGGATATCGCCCGCAAAAATAAGCATCAGCGCAATCGCCAGCCCCGGCCCCAAAAACGCTCCCGCCGTATCGAGCGACTGCCTTAGCCCATACGCCGCGCCCCGCATCTCGGACGGCGTGATGTCCGCCAAAAGCGCATCCCGGGGCGCGCCGCGTATCCCTTTGCCGATCCTGTCCACTATCCGCGCCCCAAACACCCACTCGACGCTCGACGCCAGCGGAAAAAACAGCTTCGTCACCGCAGAAAGCCCGTAGCCAATCACCGCCAAGACTTTCCTCTTCCCCAGCCAATCGCTGATGACGCCTGAGAACATCTTGGATATCGCCGCCGTTCCTTCGGCCAGCCCTTCGAGTATCCCCAAAGACAAGGCCGACGCTCCCAACGTCGTCACCACAAACACCGGCAACAGGCTGTGCACAAGCTCGGACGACACGTCCATCAAAAGGCTCACGAACCCCAAGGCCCATACCGCACGCGGAAGAGTCTTGGAAGAATCGGCCATGCTTATTTCCACGCTAATATTTCAGGCGGCTTGCGCGCCGACACTGGCGCTTTCCCCGCAGGATAACCCACAATGATCGGCGCTATCGCCGCCATGCCCGCCGGTATCCCCAGCTCCGCCTTCCATTCCGGCGTGTTGATCTCGGCTATCGACAGCCCGATCACGCACGACCCCAATCCCTTCGCGTGCGCCGCCAGCATCAGATTCTGCGCCGCAAGCCAGCCGTCCGCTATCCCCGTTATCTCCTGGCTCTTGCTGCAGATGATAATCAGCGTCGTCGCATTGTAAAATACGTTGAACCCCGGCTCGCTCACGATATCCAGCGTCTGCCGCGCCATCGGCGAATCTTTCTTCTCGTTCTCGCGCGTCATCTTTTTCTTCGCGCTCTCCGACAACTTGTCCAGCAGCTTCTTGTCCTGCACCACCACAAACGTCCACGACTCCTCGTGCATCGCCGTCGGCGCGTGCACCGCCGCGTCCAATAACGCGCGCACCGTCTCTGCATCCACCGCTTTCTTTTTGTAATCCCGCACGGAACGTCGGCCGTAGATCGAATCCATTGTCTTGAAAGCCGGGTTTGCTGTTGCCATTTTTTCCTCCGTCTGTCGGCACCTTGCAGACTACCATCTTTCGTTCCTCCGCGCCACTTCCCGGACGCTCCTCCTTTGCGGCTCCCAAGCAAAAAACATGCCTGTTTTTATAAGGGCTTGTTTTCTATCAGCTCGGCCACAAGCTGCGGCAGCGTTTGTCCCGCAGGCCCTGTGCATTTCTCCAAAAACGCCGGAGAACGCTCCGTCTCTTTGAGGTTGATCTCAATCGTGTACGCTCCCGCCCTCGCCGCGATATCCACAAATCCGGCCGCCGGATACACAAATCCCGACGTTCCCACCGCGACAAACAAATCGCACCGCGACAGCGCCATATATATATCTTCCATATAATATGGCATCTCGTTGAACAGCACGATGTCGGGACGGATAACGCCCGCGCTTTTGCATGCCGGGCACGCCGTCTCTTTCACGATGTCGCCAAAATACTCAAACCTGTGCCCGCACGCCTTGCACAACGCGCTGTGCAGCTCTCCGTGCATCGGCAGTACGCTTTTGCTCCCCGCGCGCTTATGCAACGGGTCCACGTTTTGCGTCACAAGGAGCAGATCGTTTTTATAGTTGTCTTCGAGCGCCTTGAGCGCGAGATGCGCCGCGTTCGGCGCGACTTCCTTCACAAAACGCCTCAGGCCGTTGAAAAAATCGTTCACGCCCCACGGATCGCGCTCGATCGCTTCGTGCGTCGCCACGTCCTCGACCCGCCTTCCGTGCCACAAGCCGTCCGGCCCCCGAAACACGGGCACTCCCGACTCCGCGGAAATCCCCGCACCGGTCAATACCACTATCTTTTTAAAGCTTCTCACTTCTTCCGGGGCGGCAAGAGGTTGTCAAACCGGCCGTTGACGCACTTGTCCGGAAAACTCATCATCTTCGGACTCTCTATGTTCATATAATAGACGTTCAACCGGCACGCCCCTGCGTTTGCGCCGTCGCTCGTATAACGCAACGAGAAATTGCCGCCCACCCATGTCCCCGCAAAACCGAACCCCGCCGCGTCCGGATAGACCCTCATCGGCAGCTTCGCTTCTCCGTCAAACAAAAAACGGCACTCCGCCGGGTCGGCATCCTTGATCAGCACAAAATCCACCATCCCTCCGCTGTCAATCGCCGTCTCTATCTTCGCGTCGCTTCCCTTCCCGATCTTCACGACGCAGCAGGAGCCGTAGCTCTTTAACGCGCAACCTGTCGCCGGGCTTTCGGCCTGCGCCGCGCCGGAAAACAAGGCCAAACCCCCCATAAAAACGTATGCGGCGATTTTCTTCATTTCAACGCTCCCATCACGGCATCCGCCGGAATCTGGCCAAACGCGTCCATGCTGAACACCACTCCGTTCACGATCGCCGCCGGAAACAATATTCCCGCCCCCTTCTCTAACTTCCACTTATCCATCGCCCCAAACCGATACGCCTCGCTGTATCGAATTCCCTCCCGACGATGATCGAAACACCACCTCATCCGCCTTTGAAACTGATCCTCGCTTAGCCCCGCCGGAATATACTCCGGCGCGCTTAGCGCCAAATTCGTCAGCTGCTCCTCGATATCCGTATCCCCCTTCGACAGGAAAAAGTTTCCTTTCGAAAAAACTGCGTACAAATAATTCGGTATATAAGTCGGCGCGACGCATTGCGTCGCCAGATAGATCGGCGCGCCAATCTGATCGTGCACGATGAGGCCCAGCTCGAGCTTCACGCGGCCTTCGTTGATAAGCGGCAACAGTTTAGGATACAGGGTCGTGAAAAACGCCGAATCCATCGTGAATCCCGGCGACACGATCATTGCAACCGCGTTCGGCGCATCCGGCTTCCCGTATACATGCGGCCAAAACAGCGTTTCCGCTCTCGGATAGATAAGATCGATTTTCTCCGCCTCGGCCGCAGACGCCGGAGCCGCAAGCGCGCCCGCCAAAACGATACACATCAATCTCGGAAAAACGGAAGACATGCCGACGGCTTCCCTTGTTTGTGAAGAGAACTTCGCTTTTAAACTCTGCCCGTTGCGCCAATCTTGTCAAGCTCTAAAAACTTCCCTAACATTGGACTTTCCTTTCTCCTGCGCCCCGGCCCTGCCATGACCTTACGCCCTTCTTCCCTTGTCCTGCTCTCTTTCTTTCTGGCCTGCCCGTGTTCCGCAATCGCTCAGGAACAAAACGCCCAAAACAATTCCGCCCCTTTGGATACCCTCGCCGTTTTCGACGAAGTCTCTTACGCTTGGCCCGGAGACGCCAACTCAAACGGCAAGCCTCTCGTCGATTCCATCTCCGTCAGGCCCGGCCTTGCCGCTTCCCCCCTTATGCCTTTTGGCGACTGCGCCTACGTCGATAGCTCCGCCCCCAACGGCCAAACAATCCCCCTTTCCTTCAAAACGCGAAAGGAGTGGAGCAGCCTTAAATCCGCTCCTCCGGAATTCGTCACTTTAACCCCCGGATGCAGGCGCACCGCCATCGAGAATCCTTGCGGCGGCAAAAACAAAATACTCATGGCTTCGCGCGCGGGAACTTTCAAAACCCTCGCTTTCTCTCCTCACCTTGTCGGCGTTTTTCAATGCGTCGCCTCGGGCGACGCTCGGGCCAAATGGACCCTGACCGGCGAAAATATCCAAGCGGCCCGCTGCTCTTCGAAGGCAAAAACCCCGAAGGAGGCCACCCCTACTTCAGCCAATCCCTGACGCGATAGCCCGCCGCGAAAAAGGGCGTGTGCCGCGACTCGAAGACCAGATTATAGACCATGTGCTTGCCCGGCACGTCCTCGAGCGTCGTTATCGGCCTCTCTCTGCCGTCTGTGTCGATCAATGCGTCTCCGACCTTTAAATCCTCGACGGCAACGTAGGTTCCGTTCGCCAGCTGTATCTTCTGCCACGTCGAAATGCGCACCCCGTTTACCAGACGCAACTGCCGGTCGGCCGTAATCAGGATGTTTTGCACTTCCGCTTCCGTGCGGGCCCCCGCTTTGTCGAACGAGACTACCTTGTCCCCAGCCTTGATCTGCGCAATCGGCATCCATCCCCGATCCGGCGTCAGTACCGGCGTGTCCGGCGGAAAGCAACTGTCCATGTTCGTGAAAAACGACACGTCGCAGGAGAACGAATCCGCTTCGTATTCCGCCCACATCGTCGCCAACACGTAGCCGTCGTTATATCCGACTACTTTATGGACAAACGAACAGTGCCCGCGCTTGGCCAGCGCGCCGCCGGTACAAGTAACCGTCGCGCCTCCTTTCGGCGCCGCGCACGTTACCCTGCGCCCGTCGTGCATCAGAAAATATCTCCCCGACGCGGATGGCGTGCTTAGACCCACGGATTGCCCTTCCGGTATCGCTCCCGTCATCTGCGAACAGTATGAGCCGTCGCTCCCCGTCCATGTCACCGCCTGCGGCGCGCAACTCGTCGTCCGCAAGGCCGAACAAGACGCCGTTCCGCCGCCTCCGTTGCCGGTGCACGTCCATGCCCAAGGCCCGGAGCCGGAGAATGTCGATACAGAGCTGGTGCTGTCGCACAATCCCGGATCCGAGGCTGTCAACGACGCCACCGTCGTTCCGTTCCGGCTGCCGCACGCTCCGGTCTGAATCTTGGGCGCCGTGCAGGGAATCCACCCGCCTCCAAACGCCGCGTTGCATATCCATATCCACGGGCCCGAACCGTAAAAGTTCGCCACCGAGCTTCCGCTGCCGCATAAGTTCGGATTCGACGCGTCCAAACTCGCAACCGGCGTGCCGTTGCTGCTGCCGCATGCCGCCGCCGTTATCCCGGTTTTCGGCGCCCAGCACGATACAAGGTCGGCCTCGGCCTCGGACGGCACCCGACAATACCAATACCATGTGCCTCCCGACACCGTTATCCCGCCGCCGCCAGCCCGCCCTGTTCCGT
>CAYUPD010000111.1:0-5298 GCA_964446645.1 uncultured Rhodospirillaceae bacterium | reverse complement strand
ACCCCCCTGCTGAACGCCCTGCGCCAAAGGCAAAAGCCTTTTACTATCGTGACGAACGGTTTTATCCCGGTGGTCACGCCGCTAATTGAAGCCATGGGATGCGCCGATGTGCCGCTTGTCGCCTGCCGCCTGAACATCGAGGACAGGAAAAACGGCAAAGCCGCCCTTATCAAAAACCGGCTCGGAACGGCGATCCTGAACGACGCCATGCTTATAACGGATTCGCTGGACGACAGCGACGCGCTTCAGCAATGCGCTTTGCCTTTTCTGACAAAATGGAACGCCTCGAGGTATCGCAGCGCATTCTACGACGTGTATTATCCGACAACGTATATAGTGCAGGTCAAACAACCGAACGGCCGCGCGCTTAAACGTACTTTTCTTGCGGATTTTATCCTTTGCCTGTTGGCGGCGGCGACGGCGCCCGCTCTCGATCTCTGGAACTTGATCGCTCTTCCCTTTTATTTCACTTCCTTCTGGGCCATTTACGAGGTCGGATATCTGGATAACGACTGTTGCGCGGAACGCTTCGAACCCGATCCAAAACTCAGCAAAGGATACGCCCGCTTCAGCATCCAGCACTTTGAATTAAAAGCATGGGGGTTTGCTCTTGCGCTCGGAGCCGTCGGAACGATTTTATCCGGAGCCGAAAGCCTGCCGATGGCTTTTCTCTCGTGGAGCGCCGTTCTTGCCGCTCTTAGGGGCGTTTATTACGTCTACAACCGGATCGACAAAAAGACGCGAAGCTTCGTTTACCTCATTCTTCAGTCGTTCCGGTACCTGTCTTTTTGGGCCGTCATCCCCGTCGGCGCTTTCGGCGTCATCGCCTGCTGCTCGACCGTCATCGCGCGTTGGCTGGATTATTATCTCTACCGGCATATCCGTAATTACAATATCTTCCAATGGCCGGAAACGCCCCAACAAATTATCAGGCTCCTTCTTTTCTTTCTGTTGACGGCGGTTTTTGCCTTGGGAGGAGCGACGTTGGACATAGAAAGCTAGCCGACGGGCCTTTTGTTAGGATGGATGGCTTTTCGCGCAGGCAAGGAATTGAGGCCGGCATTGAAAGAATTGAAGTGGCTCGCATGACTTACGCAACGAAGTCGAACGCTTTCTAATAAGGGGAAGAATCTCTCATGTTTCAAACCGCAAAAAATAAAACGTCCCTTCCCTCTTTTTGGACCGGCGCCCTTTTACTTCTGGCCGCCGTCTGGATCGTCCTCCTCTACGCCGGAGTCGGCCAAAATCTTCTGGTCGCGTGGAGCAAAGAGGAATACAGCCACGGATATTTAATCCCGCTCGTTTTCGCGGTTTGGGCGCTGCGGCTCTTGCAGCAAGCGCCCGTAGCGTCTTCTCCGTCGGCGGGCGCCGTTTTTCTTCTTTTTGCGGGCATCGTCTTAAAATTCACGGGAGAAGTCATCGCAAATAACTGGTTGTCGCAAATCTCCGCCGTCGTTTCTCTGGTCGGCTTGCTCGGCGTTTTTTGGGGATGGGCGGCGCTCAAGCGTATCGCGGCGCCTCTGTTCTTCCTTCTGTTCGCAATCCCCCTGCCCGCGACCGTTCTCCCCTCGCTTACGGCGGGCATGCAGTTGGCCTCTTCGGATTTGGGAGTCCTTGGCCTGCAGATATTGGGCTTCTCCGTATTTCAGGAAGGAAATATTATCGATCTCGGCGTTCACAAGCTTCAAGTCGCCGAAGCTTGCAGCGGCCTCCGATATCTTTTCCCGCTCATGAGTTTGGGTTATCTCGTCGCGTTCCACGCCTACAAATCGGCGTGGAGGCGCGCCGTGCTGTTTCTCTCTACCTTGCCTATCGCGGTTCTCGTTAACGGCTTGCGCATTGCGCTTATGGGAATGGCCGTCAACTGGATCGGCCCCAAATCCATCGAGGGAGATCTTCATGAATTCGAAGGCTTCGTCGTCTTCGCTTTTTGCCTCGGCGGCCTCGTTCTCGTTAAGTGGGGTTTGGACCGCTTGGGCAAAAAAGAACCTTCCGGCGAGCCGGAAGATTTCCTGCCTTCCGCAAAATTTCCGGAAGGCCTTTGGCCGCTGAAAATGCCTCTGCGCACGGCGGCCCTGTTTCTCCTCGCCGTGATCGTTTCGACAAGCTTGGCTCTTGCCCTGGCTCATCCGTCCCGGCAACCGGCCCTGACGCGCCAATCCTTCGCCACCTTTCCGTTGTCCCTTGGCGAGTGGACCGGAAAAACCGAAGCATTGTCCGCAGACGAGCTAAAAAGCCTCAGGCTCACCGATTATCTCCTGACCAACTACACGAAGGAACGATTGGGACTCCCGGTCGCCTTTTATATCGCGTACTACGAATCCCAAAGCCAAGGCAGCTCCATCCATTCGCCGCAAATCTGCCTGCCCGGCGCCGGATGGGAAATCGAAACGCGCGTACGCAAGCTTATCGATCTGGGCCTTCCTTCGATCCGGCCCTTCTTCGTCAACAAAGAAATCATCATCAAGGGCGACCGCAAACAACTCGTTTATTACTGGTATCGCGAGAGCGGCACCGACGTCGTCAGCAATCTCGAGGCAAAGCTTCATATGATTAAGAGCGCCTTTAAATCAAACCGAACCGACGGAAGCCTTATTCGCCTGACGACGCCGGTTTTCGGCGAACAGGACGAGCAGAAAGCCGAGGCCTTCTTGGCCGAATTTATGAAAGACGCTCTGCCTCTTCTCCCCTCCTATATTCCGGGGGAGTAATTTCTTAGGCCCACGCGCCCAGCACGGCCTCGCCTTCCGGCGCGCCGCAAGCTTCTATGCCGTCCGGCAACGTAAGCGCGTCCCGGCTTCGGACGCACGCGTACCATAGGTCGGGGTCTCCGACCGCCTCCCGCGCCGGAACGATATTGCCTTCGTCGTCCGCGCTTTCGGCAACCGCCGAACGCCCGCGACAAGGGCCGATAACGTTCTTAAATCCCGCGCAAAAAGCCTTCAGCCCGGCCTCGCCGGCCGACTGCAAATAGCTATCGATCATGTTTCCTCACACGCTCTGTATTCTTTTGATCCACGCCCGACTTAAATTCGTCGGAACGACATAGCTTCCGGCGCTTACGCTCACATCCTGCGTGCTGTCGTCGTCGAACGTATAGCGCAACGTCGAAACGCCGGACGGAATCGTAAACGAAAGCTGGTCGGCCGCGCGGGTGACCGCAGTGGTTGTCGTAGGAATACAGGAAGAAACGGCCGCGCCCGCTTCTAATTGCGCGCCCCAAACATAGGTCGTTCCCAGCGCCCCTGTGTCCCTCATAATGAAAACACGAACGCTCGTACACCCCGCCGGAACCGTAAACGGCACGATAACTCTCGTATACGTCGAAGCGTTAAGGCTCGAATAATAGCTCGTCTTCGCGACTATATCTCCGCCGGCGGTCAAATTGGTGACGGAATATTTTATGTCGGTTGCCGTGCCTCGCTTGGCCCAAAAACTGAACGTATATGTTGCTCCCGCCGACACGGCAATATCCTGCCTGTATATATTCGCGGTGCTTGTTACGTTGACCATTATCGCCGACGCTGTCCCGTCCGGCGCCGTATCCGCTCCGGATGTCACTGTCATTCCGCCGATAAGCCACGCCGAGCCCGTTCCAACGGAATACAACGCGATATTCGATCTCTGCGGCTCAATCAAAAGCCCGCACAACGCAAGCGTAGACGGACTATAATCGAACCTCGCCTCGTCAATCGCCGCCGCCGACAGCACCCCGGACGAATTAAAATACTTCCCCGTAGACGCCCGCGCGAACGCCGCGCCGTCCGGCAACACGCCGCCGGTAAACGACAGATCGAGGCCGCCGCCGGAAGACGAGGACTCCTTTTTGTCCGTCGCCAGCAATAAAAGCAGGTTGTTCATGTTATACCTATTCATCTATGAACTAACTCGTTAAGGTCACGAGCGGTTGCGAGGAGCGAGGCTTTCGCCGAACGGCAAAAGCCAAGACAAAGCAAGGCGCAGCCCGGCATAAGCTGAGCGAGGCGAGAGAGCGAGTGAAGTCAGACAACCTATCGGATTTCACAGGCCCGCCGATATTAGACTGGCCTTAAAATAAGTTGAATTTGGCGATCGGCCCCTTGCGCAACCGGCGCCGAAGACGTTCCGGAACGCACGCGCAAATGCTGAATCGGCGCAAAGTGCGACGGCGTCAAAATCGTGCAATAGGACGCTCCCGTCACGGCGACAATTTCTTCCCCGCTCTGATCGCGCAAATCCGTCCACGTCCCCCCTCCGTCCGGCGACATCTGAAACGTCAGGTTCGCCGCCGTCCATGCCGACGGCATGCTCACCGCAAATAACCTCAACCCTCCGAGATCGATGGAACCGGTTATCGATGCTCCGCTCGATATCGTGACCGGCAGACTCTCCCATGCGTTGACGCAACTGTTCCTGAATGACATCGCTTATTCCTTCCGTAAAAAATAAGGGGCCTCCGGCCCCTTTCGTGTAAAAAAATACGCGCGCGCAAATCCGCTCTTCCGGCGCGACTGCCGCCGGACGAAACGTCCGTTCTTATCTCCCGATTGTCCGGATACAAAAAAAGGCCCCCGAAAGGAGCCCTTTGAAAAAAGACGCAATGCGCCGTAAGTCTGTCAATACTCCAATCAACGCCGAAAGTCAACGGAAAATTCACAATTTTTTCAAAAATTTTTTGCGTATGTGCTCTTCTATTTGATTTCTAAACAAAAAATCGTATTTTTTAGAGGTATTTTCCCCATACACTATATACTGGCTCGCTCCCGACCCTTAACGCCCTTTATCTTGCAAGCTTATGCCTCTCTTGTTGCGGGGAGGCTCCTCTTTGCGGTACCTTACCCCCTGCAATTCTTGCCTTGGGGGTTTATCATGCGTCTGCTTAGACACATCCTTCTTTGCGTTGCCTGCGCAACGTTCGTTCTGCCCCTCGGCGGGTGCGATAACCCCGAACAAAAGGTCGCGCGCCACATCCATCGCGGCAACGTCCTGTTCGATAAAGGCGAATACGAAAAAGCGCGCATCGAATATAAAAACGCCGCTCAAATCAAGCCTACCGACCCGGAACCGTACTACCGGCTCGGGCTCGTCGACGAGCACTTTGGCGATCTCCGCAACGCCTTCGGCAACTTTCTGACCGCCGAAAGACAAAGCAACCGTTTCTATCCGGGCGTGCTCAAAGTCGCTCAGTTCTTTTTGGCCGCCGAGCAATACGACGAAGCGCGCAGGAGAATCGGCGATGCCTTGACCGGCGAACCTAACAATCCCGAAGCCCACGCTTTTAGCGCCGCCCTCTTTCTGCGCGAGAAAAATTTCACCGAC
>CAYUPD010000110.1:0-5336 GCA_964446645.1 uncultured Rhodospirillaceae bacterium | reverse complement strand
CCGTCATTTTCTCGAGGTTATAAAAACCGATCTCGACAAAGCGGGGATACGGGACATCAATAACGTGCAGGCGTTGATATTGTACAACATAGGCGGCGACGAGCTGACGGTGGGCGAGCTGACGGCGCGGGGATATTATCTTGGGTCGAACGTATCGTACAACGTGAAGAAGATGGTCGAGAACCAGTATCTGGTGCAAGAGAGATCGCCGCATGACAGGCGCTCGGTGAGGGTAAAGCTGTCGCAAAAAGGGCTGGAGCTGCAAAAGAGCATCCAGGCGAGTCTCGAAAAACAAGCGGCGTCTTTGGCGAACGCGAAGATAACGCCGGAAGAGCTGACGAAAGCGAGCGAGGTTTTAAGGAAGCTCGAACGCTTCTGGACGGGAATGATCAATTATGCGGGCGGTTAAAGAAGCGGTACATGCGGGCGGCGCGGCGTCCCGAAGAGAAGAGGCGGCCGAAACGCTGGCGATAGCGAAGATCACGCTGTCGAATTTCCGGAATTACGAAAGTTTAAGGCTGTGCCTGGACGATGCGCCGGTCGTTTTGGCGGGGCCGAACGGTAGCGGCAAGACGAATTTGCTCGAAGCGATCAGCCTGCTCGTGCCGGGGCGTGGATTGAGGCACAGTTCGTTGGCGGATTTGCAGAACAGAAGGTCGAACAAGCCGTGGGCGGTGGCGATTGAGCTGGATACCGAGACGGGGCCTTTGAGGATCGGGACGGGGCGCGACAACGCGGTCAACGACAGCGAAGGCGAAAGGCGCCTTGTGCACATCGACGGCAAGCCCGCGCGGGGGCAAAATTTATTGGCCGAACGGATTGCGATGGCGTGGATGACGCCGGAGATGGACCGGCTTTTGGCGGACAGCGCGTCGGTGCGGCGCAAATTTCTCGATAGCCTCGTGTGCGGTTTCGATCCTTCGCACGGAAGCCGGGTAAGGGCGTACGAAAAAGCGACGCGAGAGAGGCTGGCGCTGTTGCGCGAAGGGCGCGCGGACGCTTTGTGGCTTTCGGCGCTTGAGAACGAAATGGCGCAAACGACGGTGGCGATAGCGGCGGCGCGGCGGCACATGGTCGATCGTCTGAGAGAGGCGATCGAAGAAGGAAGCGATGCGTTTCCCCGGGCCGAAATCAGCGTGCACGGGACGGCCGAAGACATGCTCGACAGCGCGGCTGCGCTTCCGGTCGAAGACGCGCTCAGGGCCGCTTTTGCGCGGACGCGGGCCGAAGACGCGCAGCGCGGCACGAGCGCGATCGGGGCGCACCGCAGCGATTTGAGGGTGATCTATTTCGACAAGAACTGCCCGGCGGATTTGTGCTCGGCGGGAGAGCAGAAGATGCTGATGATCGCGCTGATGTTGGCGCATGTAAGGTTGTTGGCGCAGGCGCGGCGCGTTCGGCCGTTGTTTTTGCTCGACGACAGCGCGGCGCACCTTGACGATTTTCACCGGGCGTGTTTGTTCGAAGAGACGCTGGCGATGGGCGTTCAGGCGTGGTTTACGGGGACGGACCGCGAGACGTTCGCGCTGCTCAAGCCGTTTGCGCAGATGTTCGACATCCGCAACGGGATGATATCCTAAGAAAGCGGGTCTGCGACGGTCAGAACGAGCTTAAGGCCTTCGGCGACGGCCAATTCGCGGATTTCGTCGCGCGAGCCGGAGAAATTGCATTTATAGTGGAGAAGCGTTCCGGTGCGCGACGCGAGGCCGAAGTAGACGAGGCCGACGGGTTTGTCGTCGGAGCCGCCGTCGGGGCCCGCGATGCCGGTGACGGAGAGGGCTGTGTCGGCGCGGGAGAAGTCAAGAGCGCCCTTGGCCATTTCTTCCGCGGTCTGAGAGCTGACGGCGCCGAATTGGGCCAGCGTTTCGGGCAAGACGGCCAAAACCTCGGTTTTGGATTCGTTGCTGTAGCAAACGAAGCCGCGTTCGAGAACGTTGGAAGCGCCGGGAACGTCGGTCAAAGCGCCCGCGACGAGGCCGCCCGTGCAGGATTCGGCGAAGACAAGGCGGCGGTGGGCCGACATGTAAGAGGAGACGATGTTTTTGGCGAGGACTCGGATATCGGAAGAGAACATGGAAAAAGCAACCTTCAGGATTTCTGGTTACGGAGCCACGCGGCGACTTTAGGCCATCTTTCTCTAAGCGCGCGGGTGCCTAAAAACAAGCCTATATGGCCGCCTTGAGCGAGGTCTTTGACGATTTTTTCAGGCGGCGAGCCGAAAAGATCGGCGGCGTTAAAGACTTGGTCTGGCGGGGCGATATCGTCGTCCGCGGCGGCTAAAAGATAGGCCGGGCAGGATACGTCTTTAGCGCCGACAACTTTTCCGAGAGCGGTAAAAGCGCCTTTGGCGAAGAGATTGTTTTTAAAAAGCTGCTCGACGACCTGCAAGTACCATTTCCCGGGAAGATCGACGATGTTTTTGTACCAAGCCTCGAACTTTTCGGCCCTCTTCGCGTAATCGGGATCGTCGATGTATTCGTAGAGGGAAAGGAATTTGTTCATGAGGTGGTCTTCCGGATACATGCACTTCAAGCCTTCCTGAATGAAGTCGTAGCGCAGAAAGCCGTTTCCGGCCTTGACGAGGCTTTCGTAGAAAGACATCGGCAAAGTGTTGGCGAGATCGCGAACGATGCCGTTTCCGGCTTGCGTGTCGATGGGCGCGCCTGCGCAAACGATCGAGGCGGCATGGGCGGGGTAACGAGCGGCATAGACGGCGGCGAGCCATCCGCCTTGGCACAGGCCGATCAGATGGGCGCGTCCGCCGACGAAGGAGACGGCCGAGTGGAGTTCGGCGAGGGAGGTGTCGATATCGTCGTTTTTCGTTTCTTCGGTTGCGGGCCGCCAGTCGATGCAGAAGACGCGGGAGAGTCCGTTTTGAAGCAGCGTTTCGATCAGGCTTTGGCGGGTCAGGAAGTCGGCGATGACGGAAGTGTGCCCGGCATAGGGGGGAAGAACGATGACGGGAATTTCGTTTTTAGCGTGGGAGTCGGAAAAATCGCGCAGGATGAAAGAGCGCGAGGTATGAGAGATTTTGTTGGGGGTAGCCCAAACGTCCGGGGGGTCGGCAAAACCGGTTTTGACGAGTCCCTCGAAGTAGGCGAGGCATTTCCACGGGAGGTCAAACGCGCCGGATTCCAGGCTCAAAGACAAGCCGACGGGCCAAAAGAGGGGGCATTCGATGCCGGAGAGGGGATTTTTGGCGGCGGGCATAGGAAAGGAGGCGAGAAAAAGAGAAGCTGTCGCAAGACAGGCTAAACGGAAAAGAGCCGATTCCAAAGCAGTATTTTAACGAGCAGCGGCGCGGCGCAAACGGTCGTTGATGGCGGCGCCGAGGTTGGCTTCGGGGATAGGAGCGACGGCGATGCCGGAGGCGGAGGTTTTGTCGAGTTCGCGCAGCATAGAGAAAAGGTTCGCGGCCGCTTCGGCAAGGTCGCCTGCGGGACTTAGATTAAGGCTTGCTTTTCCGCCATCGGCAGAAGGCCCGAAGGCCAAAAAAGCCTCGTCCGGGGAAACGGACGTTGCGTTCAGGCGCACGGGCAGGTCGGGCGCGTAGTGGCTTGCGAGCATGCCGGGAGAGCGCGGCGCGTTACAGGAGCCGTCGGCGACGGAAACGGACACGCCTAAAGCGGCCTCGATGCGTTCTTTGGGAAGGCCTCCGTGCCGCAGAAGAGTGGGCGTCGGCGAAGTCAAATCGATGACGGTAGATTCGACGCCGACAGGCGAAGGCCCGCCGTCGAGGATGAGATCGATTTTGCCGTTCAGGGATTCGGCGACATGAGAAGCGGTGGTGGGGCTAAGCTTGCCCGAGGCGTTGGCGGAAGGCGCGGCGACGGGCAAAGCGACAGCGCGAAGGAGTTTTTGGGCGTCCGGGTGGGAAGGGATGCGAACGGCGAGCGTGTCGAGTCCGGCGGAGGCGAGCAAAGAAACGGGCGAAGACTTTTTTCGGGGCAGGACGAGGGTTAAGGGGCCGGGCCAGAAAGTCTTGGCCAGAATTTGGGCGTAGGAGTTCCACTCGATCAGGGGATCGAGTGCGGAAATCTCGGCAACGTGGACGATGAGGGGGTTAAAGGAGGGGCGGCCCTTGGCTTCGTAGATAGAGGCAACGGCGCGTCCGTTGGAGGCGTCCGCGCCGAGTCCGTAGACGGTTTCTGTGGGGAAAGCGACGAGCCTGCCCTCGCGCAGAAGGGAGGAGGCGCGGGAGATGGAAGAGTCGTCGATGGGCAAAAGCGCAGTCATTCTTGGGGGTTGCTGGTTATTGGCGTTAAGACCCGCTCTGTGATAGAGAGATAGCCCCGTTTAGAAGTCCTTAAAAGTCCTTTGTTTTAAAAAGATATGCTGCGTTTTCTGCGATACATAGCCGAAATCATCGCCGCGCTATTGGGAATAGCGGTGATCTGCGGCCTATTGCTGGCGTGGCGGCTTAGTTCCGAGCCGATCAAGCCGGATTTTTTGACGCCCTATATCAAAGCGGGGATCGAAAGCGCGCTGCCGCAAAGCAAAGTCGATATTTCGTCGTTGTTGTTGACGTGGGATGGGGTCAGCCGCGCGCTGGTTATCCATGCGCGGGACGTCAAGATAGAGGACGCGCAAAACGGAACGATAGCCGAGATACCGGTTTTTGACTCGAGGATAAGCTTGTTGGGGCTTTTGTTCGGGCAAATCATGCCCAAAGAGCTGACGATCGACAAGCCGCAGGTCAAGTTGAGCCGGAACGCGGAAGGCGTGATTTCGTTCGGCAGCCTCGCGGTGGGGGGTGCGCCGGGAACGCCGTCGTCGGAACCGGCGAGCCGGATGATCGTCCGCGCGGCCGAGAATTTGTCGCGGGCGGTCTTTACGCAAAAGCTGGCGGTGACGCATGCGTTGTTCGAGGTGCGGGACGAAAAGACGCAAAAGAGCTGGACGCTGTCGGTTCCCGAGATATCGATCCGGCGCAACGGGCTTCGGAATTTCGATCGCGCGCAAAGGTACGGGACGCTGACGGGACGCGTGACGCTTGAGGTATCGCAGGCGGGAGAGCCGTCGTTTGCGATAGTGTATGCCTACGATCCGTCGGTGGGGCAGCATAAGATGACGGGCGTTTTCGAGAACATAACGCCCGCGCGTCTGGTGAAGGAGAACGCGGCTCTTTCGGATTTTGGCGCGGCTGCGGTCGTGGATTTGCCGTTGACGGGGCGCGCCGAGCTGTTGTTCGACGAAACGCTCAAGCTTATCAAGGCGTCGGCGCAAATTCACGGCGGCGAAGGAGAGTTGAGCGATCCTGCGTTGTGGGACGCCCCGTGCCCGGTCAAGAGCGCCGAGTTTGAGGCGATTTACAACCGTGCGACGAGGAAACTGAC
>CAYUPD010000109.1:0-5371 GCA_964446645.1 uncultured Rhodospirillaceae bacterium | reverse complement strand
CGGGCAAGCCGACCGCGTGCAGCGCGCTCGTGCCCACGCGGCCCGCAAACGTCTCGCCCGTGCAAGTCAAAAGCGGCAATCCCGCCCACAAAGCGTCGCTCGCCGTCGTGTGCGCGCCGTAGGGCAGGGAATCTAAAAACAGGTTCGCATGCCGGTGCCGCGACAGGTGATGCTCGTTCGGTATCGCTTTGGCAAAGATCAACCGGTTCGGATCGACGCCTTGCTCTTGCGCTTCGCGGCGCAGGTTCGGCTCGACTCCCGCTTGTATCCCCATCAGCCACAGCACGCTGCCCGGTACCGCCTTGAGCAGGCGCATCCAGATTTCGAAAAAGATCGGCGTGATCTTGAACGACGCGTTGAAGCAGCAGAACACGAATCCTTCTTCGGGCAGACCGCAATCCTTCCTCGACTGGACAAACGGGGATATCGCCCGCGTCGAATCGTTAGGCTGGTAGCAGTGCGGCATCTGCACGATTTTTTCGGTATAGTAGCGCTGGTCTTCCATCGGCGTGACGTACGGATCGCCGATGACGTAATCGATAAAATTCGCGCCCATCGTGCCGGGAAAGCCCAAGTAATTGACCTGAACAGGGGCTGGACGGCACGCCATGATCTCGGTCCGCGCTCCGTTCGTGTAGCCCTTGAGGTCCACCAAAATATCGATTTTATCGTCAACAATACGCTTCACCACTTCTTCGCTCGGCGTCGCGTAGCAATCGATAAAACGGTCGAAACTCTTGACGACCCTCCGGCGAATTTGGCTGTTGTCGTCCCGGTCGTAACTGTAGCCGAATATCTCGAACCGCGACCGGTCGTGCTTTTCGAACAGCTCGGCCATCAAAAAGGCCGTCGCGTGCATGTGAAAATCGGACGACAGATAGCCGATGCGCAGTTTATACGGCTGGCGCGCCCTGTCGTGCGTTTGCGGCACGATGCGCGAAAAACGCGACGCCCACCGTTGCGCGCAGAGATGTTGCTCGGCCAGCGACGACGGCGAGGCCAGGATGACGAACGGCTCCACTTCCTGTACCAACGACAGAAGCTCCCTCATGTCCGCGTCGTAGGTCTTCCAGTCGCACGCTTGCCGCAGCAGATTGATTAGTTCGACTTGCGCTTTCGTGAAATTAGGCACCGCCGCCAGCGCGTCGCGGCACGCCTGAATCGCCTCGGTAAGCTGCCCGTTCTTGCGCAGCGTGTGCGCGAGATTCACATATGCGTCCGCATACGACGGCCGGAAGATCGTCGCCTTCTTATACGCTTCCGCCGCTTCTTCAAGGCGGCCAAGCTCGTTCAGCGGCTGCCCCAGATTGTTGTAGGCCTCGGGAAAATTAGGGCGGAACTCAATCGCTTTTTTGTATGCATCGATCGACTCTTCCCTTTTTCCAAGCGCAATCAGCGCGAGGCCGAGATTGCAATACGCCTCCGGAAACGCCGGAAGATGCTGAATCGCGTCCCTGAACGCAGCCGCCGCTTCGGCCGGTTTTCCCAGACGTTGCAGCGCCACGCCGAGGTTGTAATAGGGAAGGGGATAATTGCCGTTCTGCGATATCGCCTTGCGGCAGGAGTCGACCGCGCCCGCATTGTCTCCCTCGTCCAGCAGGGTCACCGCGATGTGATTGTACGTCTCGGGATTGTCCGGCTTGATCTCAAGCGCTTTGCGGTACGCCGCCAAAGCCTCGGCGTTGCGCCGCTGCGCCGCCAGCGCCAGCCCCAGATTGCTGAATGCGTCCGGCGCGTTGTTGTTCGCCGCAATCGATTTGTCGATCATATCCGACGCGCCGCGATAATCCCCCGCCCGAAAACGAAGCGTTCCGATATTATGCAGCGCCAAGGGATCGTCCGGCCTGTCCTTCAACACGTCCCAATAAAGCTTTTCGGCATCATCATAACGTTCGTTGGCTTGGGCTATCAGCGCCGCTTTAAGCGTATCGTCCGTCTTCATTTTCGATTCTTCCTGAATAATAACGGTGAGGATTCGCAAGTTATCGTTAACGTATATCCGCTATGCCGCCACACCGCAACAACCACTTGCAAAAACATGCTTATTTGCATGTTTTGGCCGTTTTTTAAGGCGCTTTTTGCAGCCGCGAACACCCACTTCTTAACCATTATTTTTTCATGATTTAGGGAATTACTTTCGGCCGGATGTGATATAAAAAGGGGCACCCGGTAGGCGGGATTCTTAAAAACAGTTTTTTGGTCGCGGTTTTGCGGTCGATATTTTGAAGGATGGAACATATGGCCAAGCTTTATAATCAGGAATCGCACTCTCAATACATCGTGTATTTAGATGCCTTGAAGGCTGAGGGAGACGTTGCCGGCCTTTACAATGCGCTTTCCTACGAACAATTCTGCGTTTTTAAAGGATTGTTTCAATATATCGACGAAAATCCCGATTTTAAAAATGATGCTGTGTTTAAAGGATCAACGCCTGAGTACGAAAAGCTGGGCGGAGCTCATTCGGACGGCCTGACCGGCGTTCTTCAATCGAAGAATTTCGAAGACATGCGCAAGCTCGTCCAAGAGCAAAAGGAAACGACGGCATTTTTGTTCCGAGGCTATGCGCGCAATATTTGCGACAACAAACTCAGCGGGATCGTTTTAGGCGCCGGCGTCGGTATGGCTTCCCGTCTGGTTCTGACGGGCCTTATGGGCTCTTTCGCTCCGGCCTTGGCGATTGCCATTCTCGGCGGCGCCGCAACCGGCGGTATTATGGCGGCCTTGCGCGTTTACAGAATGCGCAAGACGTGGCGTTTGCAGGGCGGCAAGCAACTGACCCGCGGCGACGCTATTTGGGAAGTGTTTAAAGGCGCGACCCTCGGCGCTTTCTCGGCGATGGCCTTCGCCATCGGTACCGATGTGCTGTTGAACGGCTTAACGGCTCATGCGGATCCGCAAGCGCCCGCCGACGCTTCGACAACAGGAGTTGAAGCGGACGGCTCGGCGGTCGAAATTAAATCCGAGGATGCGGGCCAATCTTCCGGCAACGCAAATCCGGCTTCTGGGAGCAGCGGCACGCCCTCCGTTACGGCGAACCAAGGGGATGTAGCTGTGAGCATTCACATTACTCCCAACGGCGATGTTTTGACCGAGGCCGCGTACGCGAAGGCGACGAGTACTTTCGTTTATGTCGGTGCGTGCAAGGTGTCCGTGTATGATTTCTTGTACAATCCGGATTACGCGCATGCCAGCTACTATGATCTTAATCTGAAGGAAGCTGCGGCGAGCTATAACTTGGATCATTGCAAGATTGGCATTGATGCTCAGGATCCTCGCGACGCTTTCAAGACGGTTGTCGAAAGCAATGGTTTGGAAATGACGCCCGATTGCTCTGTCATTAACCATACGGATGCTTACATTGAGACATATAATGGCGAAGCGATTGAATATGGATGCAAGGAGATCAATAATATTGCTCCGGTGATCATCGGCGGCAAAGAAGTTTCGGTTTACGATTTCGTGTATAATCCGATTTACGCCGACGTTAAGCCAACGGACGTGATATTCAAGAATGCCGCTTTGAGCCTGAATCTCGATCCCTGCATGCCGCATATCGATGGACAGGATTTACGCGACGCGTTTAAAGTCCAAATTGAGCAGAACGGCTTGCATATGTCGCGTGACGGCACGACTGTTACGCATATTATCGGCGGCGATAAGGTCGTTCTGGGCTCCGCCACCGCTACGACGCCGAAGTGCACGTGCGGTTAATAAATTAAAAGGGAATCGGCTTAAAACCGGTTTGCCTGAATGGATAAAAGGGCGTACACTTTATGTGCGCCTTTTTATTAGGAGATATTGAGATGTCGATTGAAATGACGCCCGATAGAAAAAAATTCTATTTATACTATCTGGACTGCCTCGCCGAGTTGCGCGCTTTCGAGGGCATGGCCAAAGACGGCCAGCAGCCCGACGACAAGCAGCTTTCCCTTCTCAATTTCAAGGCCATGAGGGCCTTCAAGGACTTCCTTGAAGCTCCGGAAAGCCACGAAGAAGCCAAGAATTTCCGCGACGTTTTAAGCAATCCGGAGTCTCCGGAATACAAACAACTCGAAAAGGCCTATCACAGCCCCGTTCCTTTCGCCGAATTGGCCGCGTACCTTCCTGCCTTCGATCAAATTTCAAAGTCCCCGGCCTTCACGGAGGCTTTCTCAAACGGGGAACAATGGCAGAAGGACAATGAACGGATTGTGACTTGGCATAGAGCCAAGGCGGAAGTCGTTAGACGCATTCCGGAAATGGCCGTCGGCTTTGCTCTCGGCACCGTTGTAAGATGGGGACTCGGCTCCGTCGCTCTTCTGGGCGTTACCGTATCGCCGCTTGCTATTGCTGTGGCTGCTGGCGCTATCGTCGGCGGCACCATGGCTGTGGGCCGCGCGTACTTCGACGGCAAGCCGAAGGAAGATAAATACTGGGCGATTGAGTCCTTTGTGTCGGGCGCGGTTACCGGCGGCGTTTTCGGATTCTTGGGCTTTTTGGCGACCGACGCCCTGAAAGGGTGGTTGGCTGGCAGCTCGAGCGCTGCTGCTCCGGCGGCGGATACTTCAGGATCAACGGTAGGCGCCGATGCCTCAGCTGGAAGTTCCTCGGATGTTTCTTCCGGAGCGTCTGCGGATGCTTCTTCCGGAACTTGCTCAGCGTCCGGGTGCGATACGTCTTGCAGCTCATCGTGCGACACTTCATGCGACACTTCATGCGATACGTCGTGCGATACGTCGAGCTGCACACCCGCTCAGGCAACGACCGTCTATTATTCGTGCGATTGCTATCATTCCTATTATGATTATCCCGTGAGCTCCTATGTGCTGACAGAGGCGAGGGTTCCGTGGCACTCCTCGGTCGGCGTTACTCACTGGGCCGGAGGCGGCATTACCATCGACAACATCGATTCAAATTGGAACTGTCACAACAGCCACAGCGGCGGATACTACAGTGGATGGGATAACGATCATGGATCCCGCTATTACAGCCATTCCAGCAATTGGTATAACGGCCATGACGGTCGCTCGTACAGCGGCAATCACTGGAAAGACTATATGATGTCCGATAACGATGGATATTATAGTAACCATCATTGGGGAAATAATCATTACAACTCGTCGCACGGACATTATGCGTCGCGCTACGACGGGGCGCCCGTCGTGCAACGCGAGTCGCTTGCGTCGGCCGGCTATTATAAAAACGTGCTCCAAGGCACCCGGTTCTGGGGCTATCATCCGCGCTAACTTTATATAAGACCAGCGATTCACGCTCCGCTTTGAAGCTTTTACGCTTCAAAGCGAAGCGATCTCGGTCTAACGAAAGGGGCCTTAACGGCCCCTTTTTCATTCCTTGAAATAGTCGTATCCTAACGCTTGCAGAACGGCTTCGA
>CAYUPD010000108.1:0-5374 GCA_964446645.1 uncultured Rhodospirillaceae bacterium | reverse complement strand
GGCCATGAACTATAAAATGTGGGAGCACCCGGCCACGCAACGCAACGCCGCGATTCTTAAAGGCGCGGGCGTAACGTTTCTTGGCCCCGTCAAGGGCGCTTTGGCCTGCGGCGATCTGGGCTTCGGCCGCATGATGGAGGTCGACAAAATCGCCGCCGGAGTTCGCGCCGCTTTTGACGGAAAAAGACTTGCGGCGCTCGCCCCCCGCGCGGTTACGCAAAAAAGCCCGAAATCCCGCGCCCCGAAATCCTGCAAAAGGATTTTGGTCGCGCTCGGCGGCAAAAACGTCGGCTGGAAAGAGATTGAAAAACTCGCGGCCGCCGTAGCCAAGGCGAGGCTCGACGCGGATTACGTCATCGACAAAACGCTCGAAAACCGGCGCGAGGCCTTGACGCGCCTTACAAATCAGACGGTCGCCTCGGACTTCTTCCAGATTCCCGAACTTCAGGGCATGGAACACATCCGCCTGCCCGAACGCGCCGAGGCCGTCTTTTTTCCTTTCCTTGACAGAGAGCTTGCAATGTCCATGATGCAGGGACGCGCCGATACGCTTCTCTTAAGCGCCTATCTCGCGTCGAAAACGCCGGTCTTCGCGGCAAAAGGCGCCTTGCTCGGACTTCCCCCGTCCTTTGCATCCTCGCTTCGCCAAGACGGGCTTGGCGTCGTCGATACCGTTCTCGAGTTTCTTGCATCCCCGAAGGTAAAGCATGTCAGCCGATAATCTGGCCGGAAAAAGCATCGTCGTTACCGCCGGATGGACGCGCGAGGACATCGACGGCGTGCGTCATTACGCCAATCACAGCCGCCCCGAAGGCCACGGCTTTGCCGTCGCCGCGCAACTGGCCAAAAGGGGCGCAAGCGTCACGATCGTAGCGCCCAAAACCGTCCGCGCCGCGCCCGCGGACTGCGCTCTTATCCATGAGCTTAAAGACGGAACGGCCCTCGGATCGGCCGACAGCGTTTTGCGCGCCGTCGATGCCTTCGTCGCCCAAACCCCCTGCGACGCCGTTTTGTGCCTCGCCTCCGCCGCGTCGATCCGCCCCGTCGAACGCTCGAAAAACAAGCTCAAAATCAAAAGCCTCGAAACCAGCGTCGTCTCGATGCCCGTCATGGGCAACGTCGATACCGAAGTCCGCGCGCAGGCGTGGCGCGTGCCCGTTTTGGGCTATACCGCCTGGCAGGAAAAATTCTCGTCCGCCGACGTTCCGCCGTGGCTCGAGGCTCTTTCGGGCGAAATTTTCGCCCCTCCTGCCCCGGACGAACCGTCCGTTCTTTCGGACGGCGACGCGTCTTTCGCCCAAGACATCCCGAACGCCCTGTCCGGCAAGCGCGTCCTTCTGACAAGCGGCCGCACGGAAGAGCTTGTCACGGCCACGGGAGATATCATCACGAATTTTTCGTCCGGGCGGCAGGGATGCGAACTGGCTAACGCCTTTTCCGCCGCCGGAGCGAGGGTCGTTTTCGTCGCGGGGCCGTCCTCTTTCCTTCCCGAGCCTAAAGATAACACCCTCATCGTCAGCGTCGCGTCCGCTAAGGACATGCTCGCCGCCTGCGAAGAGAGCCTGCCCGCCGACGTTTTTGTAGGCGTCGCCGCCGTCGCCGACTTCGGTTGCGCCCAGCCTTACTTTCTGCACCTCGCCAAAGGCCAGACATACGACATGGTTCTCGATAAAAACCCCGATATTTTGAGCTTTATCGGCCATCATCCCGCGCTTAGGCCCGATGTCGTCGTCGGCTTTGCGGCCGAAACAGACCCCAAGAAAATCCTCGGCTACGCCAAGGAAAAACTCGTCGTCAAAAACGCCGACCTCATTTGCGCCAACCTCGTAGGTCCCGACGCAAAGCACGGCGAAGACCAAAACCAGATCATGTTTATCGCGCGGGGCCCCTCGCCGCGCCTGTCGGACGTCTTAAGCAAGAAAAAAGCCGCCGAGACGATCGTGCGTGAAGTCGCCGCGCGTTTTGGGGCGTTAATTTAAACGACCAACGAATACATCGCCGTTGTCCGACATCACTCGCCCCTCGCAACCGCTCGTGACCCGTTCGTGGCGCTTCCTGCACCGGTTTATATTACGAAAACAAAATCGACGATAACCTGCGCCGCGCCGAAAGCGTGACGGGATTCGTCTCGCCCCACGCTTCGAAAAACTTCACGAGCTGCTTGCGCGCCGCGCCGTCGTTCCACGTCCGCGCAAAACGCACGATCTCGAGCAACTGATCCGCCGCCTCTTCATGCCGCTGCGCCGCGTAATACGCCAAGGCAAGGTCGAACCGCGCCTGCCAGTTGTGAGGGTCTTTCGCTATCTCGGCCTCGAGCGTTTCGGCCATGCCTTTGTTTTGGCCCGTCTCTTCGGCAAGCTCTGTGGCGGCCCGCACAGAATCGAGCGCCTTATTTCCCGCGATCCCCTGCGGCGCTTCGTCGAGCATCCGCCGCGCCTGTGCCGCGTTGCCTTCGTCGAGAAGGCACGCGATAAGCCCCGCATAAGCCTTGGCGTTGCTTGTGTCTTGCTCGAGAATATCCGCGTAAATCGCGCGCGCCGTCGCGACGTCTTTGGCCGCTCTGTAACCCTCCGCTTGCTGAAGCGCCGTATCGAACCCAACCGCGTCGCCCGCGCCCGTCGTTTTGAGAATCTGCGCGACCCACGTCTTGATCTGCGCCTCGGGCATAGCGCCTTCAAACGCATCGACGGGCCGCGCCTGATAAAACGCGAAGACCGACGGCACCGATTGAACGCCCAATTGCCGCGCCACGGTTTGATCGCGGTCGATGTCGATGCGCGCGAGCGCCATGGGGCCGAGCCCGCTTTGCACGATTTTCTCGAGCGTTTTGGATTGCTCGACGCAGCCCTTGTCGCGCGGCGTCCAAAACAAAAGAAGCACCAGCGCTTTTTTCGACGCCTCGAGAACGTCCGCCTTAAACGACGACAAGGTCACATCCCTGACGTCGGCTGCCTGCGGCGCGGAAGAAGATAGATCGATCTCCATGTTATTCCTTTGTTATTTGCCGCCGCGCGCGACGCACGAAACCGCTTTGGCCTTCAGGCGTTCGCAAACCGACGCGGGCGCGGCTCCTGTGACTTTGACCGTAAAGACCGGCGTGCCGTCCTTTTTCTTGACCTCGGGCGCTACGTTGAAAACAAGGTCTGAGTCGTCGAGACTCTTTTGTGCTTTCGCCGCTATGCCTTGCGCCAACCCTTCGGTCCGGAAAGAGCCGAGGTCCGCGTAGGGCTTTTGGCCTTCCTTGTCCTTAAGGACCTGCGCCGCCTTGGCGAAGTTTTGCCTGAGCGCTTCGGGCGCGTTGCGCTTGCCCGCGAACGGCTTGAGCAAATCGTACGCCTCCTGCGCCTTGTTTTGCGCCAGATACAAATGCGCCAGATTGTTCGCCGCCGTCATGTCTCCCGGCGCGAGATCGAGCGCCTTTTGATATGCCTCGCGGGCCGCCGTCTTTTTGCCCAAAAGCTCGTTTGTCACGCCGAGGCCGTTCCACGCCCGCGCGTTTTCGTCGTTGCGCTTGACCGCGCTCGCGTAAACGTCGCGCGCTTCGGCCTTCTTGCCCTCGGCCAAAAGCGCCTTGCCCTGCGCGCTCAACGCCAGCGACATTTTGGCGTCTTCGGGCGAAACGGACGCGCATGCCGATAGGGTCGCGCACAAAACCAAAAGGGAGATCGTTTTTGCGGAAAGCATGGAAGGGCCCTCGAAAGAAATCGTTAACCTTGGAAGCCGCCCATTTTGTGACACTTTTCTCCATTTACCAATTATTATTTTTCTTGCCGCTATTCTGTTGCTCATGAACGATATTCCTCCCTCTTCCGAATCCGAGGCGCAGGCCGCCCAAGACTTGCCGCGCCTTATCGAGCGCATGCACAGGCGTTATCTTGACGTCGTGCGCCTCGAGCTGACCAAAAACCGCTTCATCGACATCAGCCCCGTTCAGGCCGTTATGCTCGGCACCATCGGCGGCTCGACCGGAAACGAAGAAATCTCCGTCCGCGATCTGATCGAGCGCGGCTATTACCTCGGCTCCAACGCTTCGTACAATCTCAAGAGCCTTGTCGACGGCGCTTACGTCGAAAGGCAGGCCTCGCTTCGCGATAAACGCTCGGCCCAGCTTAAGCTCACCGACAAAGGCCGCTCCGTTTTGAAGCTCCTTGTCGCGCTGAACCGCAAAACAGCCGACAACCTCGTCGGCGGAAGTTGCTGCGATGTCGGCACAACCTACCAAACGTTGCGCCGCTTTGAGCGCTGCTGGACGGAGGCCATTCGCTCGGAAGGCCCGTCCCCAAACGACGATCTTTGATTCTTCTTATATCTTCTGCTGACCAAAGTGGTCTTTAGCTGTCCGGAGCTTGCCGAAAACAGCGGCAGGATCGGCGTCTTCGGGCGCGACATGCGCCGCCGCCAGAATCTTGCGGAACTCCGCCTGATCGGTGCGCAAAAACGGATTGCACTGCTTCTCGACTCCAAGCAGCGTCGGCGCCGTCGGCTTGCCCGCTTTGCGCAGCGCCGCAATCTCGGCAGCCCTTGTTTTAAGCGCCGCGTTGTTTTTGTCGATCGCCAACGCGAACTTCGCGTTCTCTTCGCTGTACTCGTGGCCGAAGTAAATTTGCGTGTCGTCCGGCAGCGTCCGCAACGACTTTAGCGACTCCCACATCTGATTGGTGTTGCCTTCGACAAGCCGCCCGCAGCCAAGCGAAAACAGCGCGTCGCCCGAAAACAGCGCCTTAATCTGCGGAAAATAATACGCGACGTGCCCGTCCGTGTGGCCGTACGTCGCGAGAACCTGCCCGCGCAACGTCGAAAACGTCACGACGTCGCCCCCGTCCACCGAGCGCGACAGGCACGAAATCAGCCCCTTCTCCTTGAACGGGCCGATCACCGGCGCGCCGAATTCGTGCTGGAGCTTTTCGTTCCCGCCCGTGTGATCCGGGTGATGGTGCGTGTTCAGCACCAGCGCCAGATAAAAGTCCCTCTCGCGCAGCGCGCGCGACACAAGCTCTCCCTCGCCCGGATCGACGACCATCGCGAGCCCAAGGTCGTGGTCGCCCACAAGATACGTGTAGGTATCTTTGGCTCCGGGCAGAATTTCGATCTTGAACGACATGGCAAAAACCCTTGGCTCAAACCCCTTTTACGGTCAAAACGATAGTGCGAACGGCCTCTATTGACTGTCGCCGATTTGTGCTAAAAGACTGTTAACGCTCACGGCCGCCTTTTTGGGTCTTTTTATGCCTGCCGACTTCGTCCGTTCACGAGATTTTTACCAAACCGCCAAAGGCCTTAAAATCCGAGGGCTTTTGCGCGACACGCTCGGCTCCATGTGGCCCGATCTTCCGGGCGACCGCATCCTTCCCCTCGGCTGCGCCGACGTTCTTTT
>CAYUPD010000107.1:0-5395 GCA_964446645.1 uncultured Rhodospirillaceae bacterium | reverse complement strand
CCACGCTTTACGGGGTTCTTTCGGCGCGGCTTGTATATATTCCGGCGGGGTCGCGGCTGCGGCAGGCCGTGGCGCAGATGCGTTTTCGCAATACGCTGATTGCCGAGGGCATGGCGATGCTGGTGGGGAAAAAGACGCCGATGTACGTGCAGGATCGCCTCAGCAGCTTTTTAAGCCCGGAGGCTTACGACGTTCTCAACGTCGTCGGGCTGAAAACTCCGGTTGAGACTAAAAGAATGGCGGCAGCGGCATGACGATGTCCTGGCAGGAGAAGACAAGAGCGCCGAGTCACGCCGACGATTGGCTGATTACGTATGCGGACATGATCACGCTGCTTTTGTGTTTTTTCGTGCTTTTTCTGGTTGTGACGCTCGCGAAGGAGAAAACGCTCCGCCAAGCCGAGGCGCGTCCCGTTCCTGTCGAAATGAAAGAGGTCGAAAGGCTGAATGCCTTTCCGGTCGTTGCGCCTGCGGTCGAGCTGCTACCCGAGGCCGGGCTCCAAGGCGACCGGATCGTCATTCTTGATATCGATAGCGCGGCGTTTTTCGAGAGCGGCTCGGCCGATTTAAAAGAGGCGGGCCGCGCGCTGTTGAAGGGCGTGGCCGCGCGGCTTAAAGGGGCCGAGTACGAAGATTATGGGATTACGGTCGAAGGCCACACCGACGACACGCCGATTGAGACGGCGCGGTTTCCGTCGAATTGGGAGTTGTCGTCGGCGCGGGCGTCGTCCGTGGTGCGGTTTTTGGCGGAGGAGGGGTTATCCTCGCAAAAGCTTCGCGCAGTTGGGTACGCGGACACAAAGCCCAAGGCGCCGAACCGGGATAGAGACGGAAACGCCATATCCTTCAATCAGGCCGAGAACCGGCGCGTTGTTATCAAGCTGGAGAAAATAGAAAAGGCGCAGTAGAGACTGCGCCTTTTCGTAAAGAGTATTTATCGGAGGCCTTAGCCGCGAGCCTTTTTACGAGCCGCCGCTCCGCCGACACCAACCAGCCCCGAAGCGAACAGAACGAACGCTGCCGGGAGAGGAACGACTTGAACCGAGCCGCCCGCATAGAAGTTAGCGACTTCGAACGAGTTTTCCGTGCTCAAGAGAAGAACGCTCGTGATGGGCGCGTACGGATTGACGAAGAGGACATCCAACTGGGAGGAGTTTTCCACGAGGCCGGAAACGTTGCTAAGCAGGTCCGCTCCCGTGATCGTGTAGGTTCCATTCGTCCCATAGATAATCAGGCTGTTATAGTCGTCGATGGTGCCCCAAGTCAGACCGAACGTGTTCTGTCCCGAAGCCAAACTAACGGCAATGCTGGCGGGTTCAACACCGCTGACATAAGCATATTGGCCGCCGTACAAAGTGCCGGACGGCGAAGTCGTCGGATTGTACGAACCGTAGTAAATGTTTGAACCGGCATTGGCGATTCCCGAATTGTTCAGGACCGCGACGGACGGATCAGTGACATAGATATTCGGCGTCAAAGTACCAGTGAGTGCATAAGTATTCACTGCTCCTAAAGTGACGGTGATGGTTGCTGCATTGGCGCTGCCTGAAAAAAGAACGAAAGCAGCGGTTAAAGACAAGAAAAGTTTTGAAAACATGAGGGCCTCCCGGTAGTTAGAATTACGAGTTGAAATTAAAAACAAATTTGTTACGCATCCGGACGAATCCGTTTAGCACGGAAAGATGCAAACGAACAGCATAAAAAGCAGAAAGACAACAAAAATCGACGAGTTGAGTAATTTGTTGAAAACAAAGAGAAAAGGCGCAGTACAGACTGCGCCTTTTCCGGAAATACCGTGATAGAACCGCAATTAAGCGCGGGCTTTTCTGCGGGCGAAACCGAAGCCGCCAGCACCGGCCAAACCCGAGGCGAACAGAACAAACGCCGCCGGAAGAGGCACAGCCGTCACTTCATAACCGAGGCAGAGAGAGGAGCAGCAAGCCGCGCCCCTGTTCAGCTCGATAATGGCCAGAATTTCGCTGACGAAAGACAGATACGAGGCCGTATTGTTCAGGATCGAGAACGTATAGGTGTACGTAGCAGCCACCGGATCGATGACGGCAGCCAGATCCGTGAAAGAAGCTAAAACCAGCTGAGCGGCGGCAATCGCGTGAGCAGCGGCGTCGCTGCCGACGGCCGAGCCATAGCGAGCGTCGACGTCTTCGGATAAGACCGCGCCGGTATTTGTGGTGTCGAGAACCAGGGTGAGAGTCAGCTTTGTGTGCTTATCCATGACGCCCGACACGATATAATCGTAAGTGCCTTCCGGGCCGCCTGCGACGGACGTTGAAAGTGTCGAGAGATTGCTGTTGTGATCGCCGGCCGACAAAATGCCCGGAATATTGACCGTCTCGATGACGGTGGCGTTTGCGCGAGGCGAGAAAAACGTAACCGCAATCAAAAATGCGGCGAGAAAACGAAATATCTTCACGATAAAATCCTTTCAACAGACAAAGACCCGCTGCGGGCGAGAATCTACATTTAGCGGATGTAGCAAGAAGGGATTTATTGCGCAAGGGAAAAGAAAAGTAAAAATATGGTTAACATTATCTAAATATAGGGGTGACAATCGAAAAAACAACTATTTCTATGAAAAAGGGCAAAACGGAAGCAAACCGGGCAAAAAGTTCGAAAAAAAAAGCTATGCCCGCTTTCGCGGGCATAGCTGAAAGAACTAAGGCTAACTTAGTTTTTAGCCTTTTTGCGAATTGAGAATCCGCCCGTGGCCATAAGGCCGGAGACGAAAAGCAACGCGGCCGGGGGGAGCGGAGTCTGCGTCGTGCCGACGTAGAAATTGCCCGCCTCGAAGGAGTTGCCCGAGCTGGTCATGACGATCTTCTTGATAGTATCGAACGGATCGACGATCAAAACGTCCAACTGAGACGTGCCGGCGGTCAGTCCCGAAACTTTCTTCAGGATTTCCGAACCCTTGATGGCGAAGACGTTTCCGCCGTTGTCATAAACGGTGAGGGTGTTGTAATCGTCGATAGTGCCCCATGTCAGGCCGAACTCGTCTGCCGAGGTCGTCAGGGTGTACTTGGCGCTCGCATAGGAGTTGCCGGTGACGTAGACGTACTTTTTCATGTACAAGTCTCCCGTCGGGGAAGCCGTCAATCCCGAAACGGAATATCCGGCGTTGACGAGCTGGGTGTTTCCATAGCGCTCAACCGCAGCGGGATCGATGTTGGCGGAGAAAGAACCGCCGACGCTATACGAATTGACAGCTCCTAACGTGATGGTGATCGTTGTGGCCTGAGCCGGATTGGCGATAAAAAACGCGGCAATCGCGAGCAACGAAAAAAACTTCGTCTTGAACATTCGTTTCTCCATATAAATAAAAAAAGTTATAAAAAACGGCAAAAATGGCTTTCCGGCAGCCTTAGTAACATGAAAGCAAAAAGCGAACAATAAAAATGGCTGTATGATTAACAGGTTAACGGCGAGGACAAAAGCCCTTCTTATTGATTCGCAAGCATTTTCTTCGCATCCTCGAGTCCCGGATAATCTGCGCCGTCCACGACGGCTTTCTTAAACTCGTCCAAGGCTTGAGCGGTTTTGCCGTTTTTCATGAGAATGGCCCCGTAATGATAGTGGATTTGGGGAGGCAGCGGCTTTGAGGTTTCTTGGGCCATGGCGCGACCGATGATTGTCTGGGCGAGGGGATAATCGCCCTGCCGGAAGTATACCCAAGCCAACGTATCGAGAAGCAGAGGGTTGGTCGAGCCGCTAAAGCGTTCGGCGGTCTGCCGCGCTTTTTCGAGGGCGGCTGAATCGTTATATTGGAAATCGGCGATAAGCTCGGCCAGATTGTTTGCCGCGACATCAAGGCCGGGATTGCGCGCCAGGATGCGATCGTAAAGAGCGATCGCCTCCCGATGTTTTCCGTCGAGAGTCAAAAGCGTTCCGGCGACGAGAGGCGCGCGGAAGTCGCTGGGGACGGCGTCGGTGCCTTTTTTCAGGACGGCGAGAGCCTCGTCCCGCTTTTTCTCTTCCATCAGAAGGTTGGCGCGGTCGAGGTAAGGGTCCGGAAAAGAGGCATTTGCGGCGATAGCCTTATCGAAAGCGGCGGCGGCCTCGGCCTTTTTGCCGACGGTTGCGTAGCTCTTGCCGATGAGTGTGTAGATGAGGGGCGTATCGGCCTTAAGGGTTTCGAAATAATGAGCGGCGGTCTCAAGCCGTCCCAGCTTGTTGTACGAGCCGATAAGGGCGTTCAAGGCATGTTCGGCCAAAGGCGTCTGGGGATCGGCGTTGACGACTTCCTTGTATTTTGCGATGGCGTCTTCGCTTTTGCCGTTTTTGTCGAGGATTTGACCTTCTAAAAAGAGGGCAGTCAGGTGTTGGCCGTCGATTTTATCGAGTCTGCGAACGGCCTCGTTGGCGACGAGCCATTCCTTGCCGTCGATGGCGAAGCGCGCGGCGGTTTCCCAGCCGATGGGGTAATCGGGAGAAGATTTTGTGACGAGAGCGACGAGTTCCTGAGCCTGTTTGGTGTCGCCGTTCATATGAACCATCTGCGCGAGGCGAACGCGAGCGGGGAAGTTCAGGGGATTGACTTCGACGAGTTTTTTCATCGTGTCGATGGCGAGATCGAGATGGCCCTGAAGGAGGAAGGTTTCGCCCAGAAGCTGCAAGGCTTCCTGATCTTTCGGGCTGTTGCGAAGGATGGAGCGCAAGTCGGAAACGGCGCTTTGATAGTAGCCGTCGCCGAAAGCGAGTCTGGCGCGGACGAACAAAGCCGAGCGGTTATCGGGCGACTTGGAAATAACGGTGGCGATAAGTTTCTCGGCGAGATCCCTGTTTCCGCGTTTCATGTTCAAGCGGGCCAAGAGGGCGCGGGCGTTGAGGGCGGAGGTGTTAAATTCTTCGCGATCGACGACCTCGTTCAGAAGTTCGATGGCTTTATCGGTGGCGTTTCTGCGGGCGTAAAGGTCGGCGAGCCAGAAGTAGAGGTCGTCTTTGTCGGGATACGCCCTCATCAGGTCCTTGACCTCTTTTTCGGCGGCTTCGGGGCTGCGGTTTTTATCGAGGAAAAGGATGTATTCGTGCCTTAGAGCCCAATTGTCGGGGAGTTGGGCGAGGCTGTTGCGGAAGAGGTTTTCAGCGTCGTCGATTTTTCCGGCGCGAATATAGTCGGCGGCCAAATTGATGCGGAATTTTGGCTCGTTGGGCTGCAACTGGAAGATGGGCCTGTAGGCTTCCTCGATTTTGGACAAGTCGCCGGTTTTTTCGAACATCAAGACGCGCAACAGCATGAGGGCCAGGTTTTTCGGATTTTTGGAAATGCCTTCGCTGAGGACGTCGGCGGCCTTGTCGAACTGCTGCTGGGTCGCGAAGATGCCGCTAAGGGCGGCGTAAGCCGAGACGTTAGACGGATCGAGAGAAAGAGCGGTTCTGGC
>CAYUPD010000106.1:0-5422 GCA_964446645.1 uncultured Rhodospirillaceae bacterium | reverse complement strand
TCCGGGTTTTTGAGGTAGTGGAGCGTCCGCATATTGTGCAGTCGGTCGGCCAGTTTGATGAGGAGGACGCGGATATCCTCGGACATGGCGACGACGAGCTTGCGGAAATTCTCGGCCTGAGTGGCCTGATCGGTCTGAAGCTCGATGCGGGAGAGTTTTGTGACTCCGTCGACGAGTCTGGCGACGCCTGGCCCGAATTGTTTTTGAATGTCGTCGAGGGAGGCGAGGGTATCCTCGACGGTGTCGTGCAGGAGGGCGGTGGCGATGGTGGTGCTGTCCATCTTCATCTCTGTGAGGATGCCCGCGACCTCGAGAGGATGGGAGAAGAAAGGATCGCCGGACTCGCGTATTTGAGCGCCATGCGCCTGCATCGAAAAAACATAGGCGCGGTTGAGTAAATCTTCGTTGACGTTGGGATCGTAGGCGCGGACGCGCTCGACCAGCTCGTACTGGCGCATGAGAGGCGGGCGCGGAGGAACATCGGCCGCAGCGGCAGGAGTCGGTTTTTCGGATATGGGAGCGGACGGCTGCATCAGGGATTGATAGCAGGTCTCTCCTAATTAGTCCTTAATATCTGAAATATCTGCATCTTCGAAGGAAGCCTTGCTCAGATCGGCGTTTTCTCCCTCTGCGGGAACGGTTTCGTCGCTTTCTTCCAGCTCGTCGTCGCCTTCGAGATCGGCATCATCGTCGGAAGAGGCATCGGCGGCCGTGATCCAGTTTTGCTCTTCGCCGGCCATGAGTTCTGTGACTTCTTCTTCGGGCTGTTCGGGTTCGATGCGCTTTTGAAGGCTCTTGATAAGGGACTCTTCGACGGCGCCGAGATCGAGCGTCTTTTCTGCGAGTTCACGCAAAGCGACGACAGGATTTTTGTCGCGATCGCGGCCGACTTTAAGTTCGGCTCCGGAGCCGAGCGCGCGCGCGCGATGCGCGGAGAGCATGACGAGCTCGAAGCGGTTGGGAACTTGCAAGACGCAATCTTCGACGGTAACGCGTGCCATAGGAATCCTCTTTAACGGACAGGAATAAAATAATCCTGTAAACGATGAAGGCGGAACCTACAATTTTCAGCAACCCTTTGTAAAGCGCGATGTTTTGAAAAGGGAGAGGAACCCGTATGTTCGCCTTGTTAACGGAAATGAATTAAGGTATATTGAAGAAGTTGATTCTCTTAGCCCTTTCGGGGCAAACCGGCGCATTTCGATATGATTAACAATACCTATTTTAGGTAGTCGTAAAAGAAATCGCTGGCTTTTTACAAGACACGCTGTAAACGTTTCCAATCAGGAAATACGAGGGTGAGATGATATTTTATAAAGAAGAACGCTCGGCCATGTTCATCGACGGAGCCAATCTGTACGCGGCGGCGCGGGGACTTGGTTTTGATATAGATTACAAGAAGTTGCTAGAAGTTTTTGCGGGGCGCGGACGTTTGGTGCGCGCGTTTTACTACACGGCGTTGATCGAGAACGAAGAGTATTCGCCGATCCGCCCGCTGGTAGATTGGCTTGATTACAACGGCTATTCGATGGTGACGAAGCCGACGAAGGAATTCACGGATGCGTTCGGCCGCCGGAAGATCAAAGGCAACATGGACATCGAACTCGCCATCGACGTGATGGAGATGTGCGATCATGTCGAACACATCATAATATTCTCGGGCGACGGGGATTTCCGGCGGTTGGTCGAGGCGGTGCAGCGCAAGGGCGTGAGAGTAAGCGTGGTGAGCACGATGCGCTCGTCGCCGCCGATGATCGCGGATGAGCTGCGGCGCCAGGCGGATAATTTCATCGAATTGCAGGATATCATGCCGCACATTGCGCGCGCGCGGACGGATGGAGCGCAAGGCCAGCCGATGATGCCGGCGCAGGCTCAGCCGTCGTTAAAGGACGTAGAGCAGCGGCTGGCAGAGACGCAGGAAGAGATACAAGACGTCGCTTAAGGCGATCGCAAAGACAAAAAAGGCCGATGAATTTCTTCATCGGCCTTTTTTTTGACGGAAAAGCGTTATCCCAAACTTTTAATCATGGCGTCGTGATCGATGACGGGCTGCTCGTCCTGCTGGCTGCTGGGCGTGCTGACGAAGCCGTCCGAGGCGTTCTGATCGGCGGTTTCGTTGAAGGTTTCGGAAGGAGTCTCCTATTTGGGGGCGTTTTTCTGCTCGCGCGCGACGCGGCGCTCGGCGCGCTTGACGGCGGCGTCGAGGTCGGCCTGCTTGCAAAGTCCGAGAAGAACGGGATTCTGAGGCTTAATGTTGATCGTGTTCCAGTGCGAGCGGTCGCGAACCTTGGCGATGGTGTCCTTTGTGGTGCCGAGAAGGCGGGCGATCTGGGCGTCGAGGAGGTCTGGATAGTTTTTGATGAGATAAGCGATGGCGTCGGGTTTTTCGCCGCGCTTGGAGACGGGCGTGTAGCGAGCGCCCTTGGTGCGGGCCATGGGGCGGGGAAGGTCGCTCTTGACCATTTTAAGGCGGCTGCGCGGTTCGGCTTCGCAGCGCTTGATCTCGTCCTGCGTGAGCTGGCCGTTAAAAACGGGGTCGAGTCCGACGATGCTGACGGCGACTTCGCCGTCGGCGATGGCCTGGACTTCGAGCTTGTGAAGGCCGCAGAATTCGGCGATTTGATCGAAAGACAGAGTCGTATTTTCGACGAGCCAAACGGCGGTCGCTTTGGGCATAAGAGGAAGGGCCATGATAAATCTCCAGTCGAAACAACAAAAAAAAGCGTTCTTGCCGGCTGCGGTCAGGCGGCCGAACGATCCTTGAAAGCAACGCATTGTGAGGATCGGTTAAAGCCGACCATAAGGAGGCTTCGGAAGGGATACTACCAAAAGAAGAGGCGGGAATTCCACTCCATTTATGGGGGCAGCCGCATTTTTTTGTCGGCTTGAAAAACAAGGGAAAAAGCGGGTTAAAGGAGCAAAAATGAGGTAAAGCGCGAAGAAATCCAAGACAAGCCCCCTTGAAAGCTGCCATAAAAGGGTCACATTGAGACATAATCTGAAAACCGAGAAATCCATCCGTTTTGCGAGGTCGAATCCATGAAAAGTTCCAGGCATTCGTTCGTTAGAATACTGTCGGGCGTTATCGTCTTGGCAATGGCAATGCCGGCAAGCGCGGATGCGCGCGGCGGGCCTTCCGGGTTTTCGGATTTGGCCGAAAAGCTTCTGCCGTCGGTCGTCAATATATCGACGAGCCAGACGATCACGTCCAAGGACGGGATGGAAGGATTTCCCGAATTGCAATTTCCGCCGGGGTCTCCGTTCGAGGATTTTTTCAAGGATTTCATGCAGCGCGCGCAGCCCGGAGGGAAGGATAAGGTGCACAAGCGCAAAACGACGGCGCTTGGGTCCGGCTTTATCGTGGATTCGAGCGGATATGTGGTGACGAACAACCACGTGATCGACGGCGCGGACGAGATCAAGGTGATTTTGCAGGACGACACGACGTTGCCCGCGACGGTCGTCGGGGCCGATAAAAAGACGGACATAGCGTTGTTGAAAGTGAAATCCAAAGGAGCGTTGCAAGCGGTGTCGTTCGGCGACAGCGACAAAGTGCGCGTGGGCGATTGGGTCTTGGCGATAGGAAATCCGTACGGCTTCGGGGGGTCGGTGACGGCGGGGATCATCTCGGCGCGGGCGCGGAACATCAATTCGGGGCCGTACGACGAATATTTGCAAACGGACGCGCCGATCAATCGGGGCAATTCGGGCGGGCCGATGTTCGACATGGACGGAAACGTGGTCGGAATCAACACGGCGATCATCTCGCCGACGGGAGGCTCGGTGGGGCTGGCGTTCGCGATACCGTCGAATTTGGCCAAGAACATCGTCGAGCAGTTGAAGGCGAACGGGCATATCCGGCGCGGCTGGCTCGGGGTGCATATCCAGACGGTGACGCAGGATATTGCGGACGGGCTCGGGTTGGGATCGCCGCGCGGAGCGCTGGTATCGTCGGTGACGGAAGGCGGGCCTGCGGCGAAAGCGGGGATCGAGGCCGGAGACGTGATCGTATCGTTCGACGGCAAAGAGATTCCCGAAATGCGGCGGTTGCCGTTGATCGTGGCCGAGACGGATGTCGATAAAACGGTCGATGTGGTCGTCGTGCGCAAGGGAAGCAAGGTGACGTTGAAGGCCAAGGTCGGAGAGCTGACGTCGAAAGAAGAGGACGAGGAAGCTCAGTCGAGCGATGTGCCGTCGGGCATTGCCGGGGCCGAGAAGATCGACGACCTCGGGATAACGGCGGCGCCTTTGACGGACAGCCTGCGTGAACGTTTCGGCGTGTCGAAAGGCGTATTCGGAGTGATCGTCACGTCGGTCGCGCCGGAAGGAGCGGCGGCGGATCAAGGGTTGCAGCCCGGAGACGTAATCGGCGAAGCGGGGCAGCAGGACGTCAAGACGCCGAAGGCTCTGGCCGAACGCGCCAAGCAAGCCAAGAAGGACGGCAAACCGCTTCTCCTTCTGGTAAACCGCAAGGACGAGCTGCAATACGTCGCGATAGCGTTGGGGAAGAAGAAATAAAGTTTCCGCTTCGCCATCGGGACGGCGTTAATAAATTGCGAGGAAAAAGGATCGGTTATAGGCTGATTTTAACCTAAAAAATCAGCCTATAGGCTGAATTGAAGCCCAAAAAATCAGGCTATAACGCCAAAAAACGGCCTGTGGCCGTTTTTGCCCCGAGGGCTTGGGATTCAAAGGATAGTCTGAATCGGGGCGCAGAAGCAGTCGAGCGGGCAAAGCTGTCCTTGGATTCAGGCTATAGCCTGAATCCCGAAGAACCTGCTTGAATGCAAGAGTCTAGACTTTTTCGACCTGAGCGTATTCAAGCTCGACCGGCGTAGCGCGGCCGAAGATCGACACGGCGACCTTCAGGCGGGCCTTGGCCTCGTCCACTTCCTCGACGACGCCGATAAAGGTGGCGAAGGGGCCGTCCGCGACGCGAACCTGCTCGCCGACCTCAAACATGATGGACGGCTTCGGATGCTCGACGCCCTCAATGACCTGATTGAGGATGCGCTGGGCTTCGCTGTCGCTGATGGGGGAGGGCTTGCCGCCGCCGCCCAAAAAGCCCGTGACCTTCGGGGTGTTCTTGACAAGATGCCAGCTTTCGTCCGTCAGTTCCATCTTGATGAGGACGTAGCCGGGAAAGAACTTGCGTTCGGCGTTGACCTTGGCGCCGCGGCGTACTTCGACGACTTCTTCCGTGGGGACAAGGATTTCCGAGAAATAGTCCTCGAGGCCTTTTTTCAGGGCCGTTTCGCGAACGGTCTGAGCGACTTTCTTTTCGAAGCCCGAGTGAACGTGGATGACATACCAACGATGCGCCATGATTTTTTCCTTCCTAATTCATGCCTAACAATTTCGAAACGACCAATCCGAGAACGGAGTCGATTGCGAGAAAAAAGACGCCCGTAACAAGGGCAAA
>CAYUPD010000105.1:0-5459 GCA_964446645.1 uncultured Rhodospirillaceae bacterium | reverse complement strand
GAGGATGCGCGACAGATGTGCGTAATTGTCGTATCGCGGCTGAAATCGCTCTCGGGGAACAGCTTGATAACTCGTTGATTCTTTTGAAAATTCTTCAATAAACTTTTTCAGGCCTCTTTCGGCCTTCGAGATCATATCCGGGAGCATTTCTTCGGGCGCATAAAACTTTTGTTGGCTTTCCCTGCTTTTGAGTTCCCAGTATTCGCCGGAGGCAACTTCTTTCCCGCCGATATCTTTGAATCCTCCCGATGCCGCAATAAAAGCCAAAAGCTGCAACTGAGGCTCTATTCCGGATTGAACTTCCTCTTTGCTCGGCACGCGCCCGGTCTTGTAATCGACGATGCGTAGGTTTCCGTCTCTTAGCGTTTCGATACGATCGGCTTTTCCATTCAGCGTGAAGTCGCCGATCTTGCAGCCGCCTTTTGCTTCGGCGGCCACGGAAACGACGCCCCCTTTGCGGCGCTTGCGTTCCTGCTCGATAAACCAGTCGGCAACAGAGGCAAACCCTGCTTCCCAAAAAGCGCGGACGCGCGGATCGCCTTTGTCGTCGGCGAAAACGCGGTTTGCCATGGCAAGCAGTTCGGCTTTTGCATTGGGCGGAAGTTTTGCGGGATAGGCGCGGACGAATTTCTCCAGAATTTTGTGAATCATCGTGCCGCGGTCGGCGGTATCCAAATCGGCGTCCAGCTCTTCGAGTTTTTTCAATCCAAGAATGTGTTCTGCATAAATGGCGTATGGATTGCGCATCCATGTTCCGATTTCCGTAACCGAAAGCTTTTTGGGGCGTTGCCCGACGGGCGGACGCGGCGCGGGCCGCGCGCAGGCTTTTCTTTCTGCTAAGGCGGGTTCGTCGAGCGTTTTGGCCCATTCGTGCCATGCGGAGGAGCTAGGAGTATCGTCGGAAATCCCGGCAGCGTTGAGAACGGCGTCGATTTGGAGCCAGAATCTCGATGGAACGGTCGGTATGCCGTTAGCTCGCTCGGCGCGCGTCAGCATGACTTCTTTAGCGCAGACTAGCTGCGCAAAATCGTGCGCCGAAAGGCCAATGCGGTATTCGGGCAGAGGCAGCGCAAATTTTTTACGCATAGGGCGCGACATCCATGGATCGAACCCTGCCTCCGGCGGCCACGAGCCTTCGTTCATGCCTCCGAGAATGACGAGATCGGCGCTGCATAAGCGCGCTTCGAGGGGGCCGAGGATGCTCAGGCGCGGATGCGAGACTTGCGAAGATCGAAGAATTTTTGCGCTCGCGAGGGAATCGAATAAGGCGGCATAGTCTCCGCCCGAAAGAGGGGGAAAGCCTTTTGCGCTCTCGCGTATCTCATCGATCCACTCAGCCGCTTGCTTGCCTTGTTCGCCGCGCCACAGCCGATCTGCGCCGGATTCCGTATCCGAGGCGGCGACGGCGTTTGCGATCTCAAGGTGCAAATCGATACGTTCGGCAAAAGAGCGCGGCTCGTCCCATGCGTTTGTAAGGGGTGCGAGGATTTTCCTGATACTGCCGAAATCCTCGTCCTCAAGTTTGCGCGCGCGGATTTCGGCTTCGCGCGCTTCAGCGCGGCAAACGGCCGGAGCTTGGCGGCATGCGGCAAAAGGATGTTTAAGAAGGGCGAGGCAATCGATGGCCCCTGCATGAGGCGAAGCCGCTGCCAAGGTAAGGTTGAGAAAAGCCCCGATGTCCGAACGAGTCAAAGACGTGCCGCCGGAGTCATCGATTTTAACGCCCCATCTTTGCATCAGAATGGCGACCCGCGCTGCAAGATCGCGGTCTGCCGTGACGAAAAGAGCCGTTTTATCAGGATGTTCTAAGCATTCGCGCAAACGCAGGGCGATAACGCGAGCTTCTTCTTGGGGGTGATCGAGCTTTAGCCGCGTTAATCCGGCGTCGGCGTTAGGATCCAATTTACCGCGCAACTCGCGCCATGCGTCGGTCGATCCCGCCGGACGCATCGATTCACCGATAAGCGCAAGGCGGGGCGGATAAGAGCGTTCCGAAGCTGTAAAATCGGCAACGGCTTTCCTGTCCACCCCCATTTTTTCGAGCAGTCTTTTCATGCCGTACTGCGGGTGCGTTTCACCGACGTCGGCCCATGCCTCGCTATCGATATAGCGGTCGAGTCCCGGTAAAACGACGGCGCCTTGAGGCATACCGGCGATGGCGTCGAGTAAATCGGCGGTGGCAGGGACGGACCCTGTCGAGCCTGCGGCGATAATCGGAGATTCCGGCGGTTTCTTTTCCCATGCCTTGATCTGGGCGTCGCATGCGGTGTTGCGGTAAAGGGCGGGGTCTTGGCAGCCTTCGCTTTTTAAAATTTCCGGCCATTGTTTAGTGACGATGTCAAGGAAGGCTAGAGTCTTTTCCCAATGCAAAGCGAACTCTTTCTCTTCGACAAGATCGCCTAATTTGCCGATGTCGCATTTTTCGATTTGAACCTGATCGAGAAATTTTGCCAAGGCATCCGCCATCAGAGCCGCCTGATCCCACGACAGGCTTTGGTCAAACTTGCTCACAAGCTGAGTTAGCAACAGTTGTCTTCTTAACTTGGAAATGGCCGGAGGTTGATCAAGGCTTTCTTCGTTGGCAAAAGAAATTTCGTCCTCATCGATATCGCCCAGAGGCCGCATGCGGGGGAGAAGGACAGGCCGCTCTCCGGCAAGTTTGGCGAAGGCCAAGCCAACCATCCGGCAGGCGCGACGGGTTGGCAAAAAGATCATATATTTCGACAGGTTAGGCCCATCTCCGCCTGTTTTTTTCCATAGCTCGCCAGCCAACGTGTCAAGGAACGGCAGATCGGGATCTATGGTGAAAACGTTTTTCACACACGCCATCCCTTGCCGGAGTCCAATAACGCATTGGCCTTTTGTAAATCTCCGGGCGTTCCGACGTGATAGCATGTGCCTGAATGTTCGACGCCGAAAAGCCGTCCGGCGCTTTCCGTTTTATCCCAGACAAGGTTGTTGGAAAAAACTTTCGAAGGCGACGAGGCGAATAACTCGGGCTTCAGAATTTGCGCCGAGAGCATCACGAACGAACGCGGCGGAGGCAAGCCTGTGCGCCGCAAGAGTCCGTTCTTTTCCATCTCAAAATCGCCGGTTGACGGAAAACCGAGCGCATTTTTTGTTTTCATGACGAGCAAAAGAACGTCCATTGCGGTTGGATTCCAAGCCGCGCGCATATTGTCTAAACTTGGGGCCGCTCCGTCAAACCAAGGCAAGTCGGAGTTGAGGGCGAAGAACGGCAGTCCCTCAAAATGAGGCAAAGCTCTGGCAATGCCTCCGCCCGTATCGAGCAGTTCTTCTTCGCGGGAAATAATAATCTCAATGTCGCGGCGCGATTTTAAGTGGGCCTCGATTTGTTCGGCGAGATAAAACGTATTGACCACGGCGCGGCGGAGTCCTGCCGCGACAAGCTTATCGAGCGCAAGGTCGAGCATTGTGCGCCCGCCGACGGTTTGCAGCGGCTTGGGTTTTGACAGAGTCAAAGGCTGCATGCGCTTGCCGAATCCTGCGGCAAGAACCATGGCCGTCGAAGAAAGTGTCTCAGTCATTGCAAAAGCCCGTCAAAGTTTTCGACCCACGTTTTAACCGGAAGGAGAGCCGGGGTATTTAAAATTTGCTCCAAATGTTGCCGGATTCTCGGCAAAAAAGCGAACTTTCCGCATTGCCCGGTTCTGAAGGACAATCGCGCGATAATGCCGAGAATGCGCATGTGTCGCTGTGCCGATAGTATTGCGCAGGCGTTAAGCAAATCGGCCGATTCAAGGGGCGTCTGCGAAAGATCGCGATAACGAGAAATGACATCCGGCAAAAGAGAAAATCCGCCGTCGCGCCGGACTTCTTCGCACAAAGAGGCGAGATCGTAAGCGATCGGGCCTATTCCTGCGTCCTGAAAATCTAAAACGCCGATATCTCCGCCGGGCAAATCCATCAGATTATCCGGCATGAAGTCGCGCAGCATCAGGCTTCGCGGCAGTGCGTCGAGCGGCTTTAGAACGCCTTTCCACGCGGCGCAAAAGTTCCGCCGTTCTTCTTCCGATGCCTCGCGTCCCAAGGACACCAAAAAATAGGCATCGAGAAATAACTCGGCTTGCGATGTAAAAAGATCGGAGTCGAACGTCGGCAAGTCCAAATCTTTTAATGCCGCAGGGCCAAACGCCCGATGCAGCTTTGCGAGGACTTCGGCGGCGCGCATAAAATACGGAAGCGGAGCTTCTCCGGCGTCCAGTATTCTGCCGACATTGTGCGTTCCGAAGTCCTCTATGAGGACAAGGCCTCGTGCAGAATTGGCGGCATAAATTTTTGGCGCTTTAATCCCGGCGGATGACAGGGTTTCGGCTAAGGTGACAAACGCAGGCGTTTTCTGATCTTCGTCGGCGTCCATAAAAAAAGCGGTTTCGCCTGTATCTTTTTTTAACCGCGCATAGCGCCGCGTCGAAAAATCTCCTTTTAGGGCTTCGATAGCCGCGCCTTCCCATCCGTTCTGGTCGAGAAAAGCGGCGATTTCGAGTGGGCGGGAAAGCATGAGGGCGATACCGGAGCGTTCGGGGAAGAATGAGGTTTTATACCTCGAAAAACCGACTAAAAATGCTTGTGCGTCATACCCTAATCTCTTAACCTGTCGGCTTGTTTGATTCAACACGGGATTTCAAACCGATGTCCGGAAAATTAACGCGTTGTTTGCGCGCAGTTGTTGTGTGCGCCTGCCTGTCGGGCCTATGGGGCGGGCCGACGCAAACGCTCGCTGCGGAGCCGCAAAGCGTTATCGTCGGCGCCGTGCGCGTCGAGGGCATTCAACGCCTGGAAGCGGAAACGGTCGCCTCCTACCTGACTCTTAACAAGGGCGACACCGCTACGCCGGATAAGCTTGATGCGGCGCTAAAAGCCCTTTACGCGACCGGCTTGTTTGCAAACGTTGCCTTGTCGATGGAGGGAAATACGCTTGTTATTTCGGTTGAGGAAAATCCGATCCTTAACCGCGTTGCCTTTGAGGGGAACGACGAGGTTTCGAAAGAGGATTTGGAGAAAGAAGTCCAGCTCAAGTCGCGCATGGTTTATACGTTGCCGCGAGTCGAGCGCGACGTGCAAAGGATTCTCGATGTCTATCGCCGGTCGGGATATTTTGCGGCGTCTGTAGAGCCGAAGATCGTTAAGCTCGAACAGAATCGCGTCGATCTGGTGTTCGAAATCACAGAAGGCGAGCGCACAGGCATTCGCAGCATCAAATTCGTCGGCAACAAGACCTTTTCCGAGGGCGAATTACGCGAAATCTTAAGCACGCGTGAAAGCGCTTGGTGGAGGCTTTTGTCCACGTCCGATTATTACGACGCCGATCGCCTCAATTACGATAAGGAATTGCTCCGCCGGTTTTATATGAACGAAGGCTATGTCGATTTCAGGGTTCTTTCGGCGGTTGCCGAGCTGACGCCGGACAGAAACGATTTTTTCATTACGTTCTCGGT
>CAYUPD010000104.1:0-5490 GCA_964446645.1 uncultured Rhodospirillaceae bacterium | reverse complement strand
AACCTACGACCCCGTCCTTACCAAGGACGTGCTCTACCCCTGAGCTACGGCAGCAAAAGGCCCGAATCCGGGCAAACAGTGCAGTCAAGGCGGGGTTTTTGCCACAGGCGGGCGCGATAAGCAAGAACGGCATTGGTTTCAGTGGTTAATATTGGAGGGGCCGAAAACCCCCGGTCGTTAAACAGCGCTCGCTCTGCGCCGCGCCCGTTGCGTGCCGGGCGAAACAGGCCTTTTCAACGAAATAAGCCGTTTTGCGCGCGACAGGCTCCGCGCAACCACGCGAGACTCAACCGACATATATCCCGGCTTTTGCCGTGAGCCGAGCGGTTTAAAAAATCACGCGGCGACCTTATCGAAGAGTTTTTGCCATTCCGAGCCGGGGATTTTGGCGAAGGGGCCTTGGGCGGAGCGCCAGAATTTGAGGATTTGAGGGAATCCGTTGACCTCGTTGCCGTGCATGCGAACGATGTGCCTGTCGTAGGGGAGAAGCCGAACGCCCTCGAGCTTGGCCAAAGAAGCGCGGCGTTCGTTTTCCGAAAGATTTTCCTGCAAGACGGAAGAGAGAAGAAGCGGATCGTCGGTGCCGAGGCGTTTTTTGACCTCGAGGCGGCGCGACATAAGGGCCTCCCACGCGCGGTCGGCGTCGGCGGCGATGGGGCTTCCCTCTTCGGCGCGGGCGACGTAGATGGCGCGAACGATGTGATTTAGTTCGGCCTGAGTTATTTCGGGCAGCCAGATAAGAATGCCGCTTCCCATCATGCCGGCGCGTTCGAGAAAGAGAGCCTGTTCGCAGAACGAGCAAGAGGTGACGTAGTCGTTGTTGTGAGGAATGACGCGTTGATACTGGACAGACCTAAAGCCGCAGAACCGACAAGAGAAGTCGTCGCGTTTAAGAACACTGTCAGCTTGAGCTTTTGACGGAGGCTTAAGCCCGCCGCCCTCGGCGCCGGAGGAAGGGCCGGCGCCGAGGGTAAGAGGAAGAAAAGACAAGAACCCTCGATCTTAGAAAGTGATGGGTTCGAAGCTTGCGCGACCGCCGAAAGTGCTGGAGCCGGTCGCCATCATGGTGCCCGCGAGCCACGGAGCGGCCAAGAAAGCGGCGCCTGCGCCGAGACGGCCCAAGGCTTGGCCGAGGGGAGTCTGGGACGGATTGTCGGCGTGCTTTTTGGCTTGCGCGATACCGGCGATGGTCATGACGGTGCCGATGCCGTAAGAGATGTAGCTGACGATTTTAAGGAACGGAGCGGCAACCGAGTCCTCAGCGCGATCCGTCGCGGTGGCCAACTGAGCCAAGGCATCGGCCGGAACGACGGCGGTAAAAACGGCGGCGACGGCAAGGCCGGTCAGAACGTCGCTGATCAATTGTTTTTTCATCTTGGCATTCATAGTCTTTTCTCCTCGGGTTAAGTTAAACTGTTGAATCATTAATCGTATTTTGAAAACACGCTAAGCCGGTTTTCTTAACAGCGGCTTAATTTTCTAGGCGTTTGCCGATATGATATCCTCGATATTCTGTGTCTGACAAGCCCTCCTTTAGTTTCGAACGTCTTGGTTTAATTAAGCAAACTTGTTCCGAAAGTGGCGTCCATGATAGTGAGGAAGCCGAAGATATTGAGGGCGATGGTGCCGCCGATGATATGGGTAAGTCCTTGAGTTAGAGAGGCATTTCCGCTTCCCTCGACGACTTTTTTGAGGATGAGCCAGCCGCGGACGAAAGCGATGGCGCCCATGATCTGAACGAAAGTGAGGGACGAGACGACGGCGAGCTTAAAGTCTTCCGAGATGGGCTGGCCGATAAGGCCTTCGATTTGGCCCCACGAAAGAACCGAGGAGCTCTCGGCTTCCGAGATACCGAAAAGCGAGGCCATCATGGTGTGCATATTGGAGCCGATGGTGGTCAGAAGAGCGCCGAAACCCAAGTGGGTTAGAATGCTGTGGAGCGAATAGGTCTTGGGGTCTGTGCCGTATTTAGAGGCCTTGATGAGTCCGTTGACGATCATAAGAAGGCCGGCGAGCATGGCGGTCAAAGAGGTGAGGTCGGTCAAAGGCTCTTTAAAGTTGGCGACGAAATTGGTGACGACCTGACCGAGGCCGACAGCTTCGCCGACGGCGCCGGGGTCGGAGCAAGAGAAAGAGCCGCCCGCGCCTTCGGCGCCGAGGCTTTCATGGAGCGTGGCGACGAAGCTGGGAAGAGAGAGCATGCCGATACTTCCGCCGAGATAAGCCAAGGGGACGACAAGCTTGTTGTTTTGAGGGTTGTCGGCGTGCAATTTGAGGTGATGAACGCCCTTAAGAGCGGCCATGACGCCGGAGATATAAGCGATCCATTGAAAGACTTCGCCGAAAGGCTTGGCGTTTTCAAAGGCGTAGCAAATCATGTCGCCCATGGTAGAAGCTTGGGCGAAGGCGAACGAAGCCGTGCCGAGCCAAAAAACGGCGCTTAAGACGGCGTAAGAGAAAGACGGCGCAAGCCTTGAAAAATTGTTTTTAGACAAAGGGTTATCTCCGTCTTAAAAAAGGACGTATCGTTCATTCGATAATCGTCCGACACTATCACCAGTATGCCCATTTTGCCAATAAACTTATTAACGAGCGTTTAATTACGGTAGGGGCCAAGCAATTCTTTTTTATTGAGAAAACAAGCGGGTTACGGGGTGTTTGAAGCTCTCCGGAAAGAGAGGGGCGGAATCCTCGCCTCTTTTACTTTCGGGCGTGATAATCTGGGGGGATTATGCGCTCTGCAAACGATACATATTATGAAACGTCCGACAGGCCGGTGCGCCTCCGGCTTTGCGATCATCCGGATTGCGGGAAGCCAGGGGACTACCGCGCGCCGAAAAGCCGTGAGAGGCTGGAAGAGCATTACTATTTTTGTTTAGAGCACGTCCGCGAGTACAACAAAGCGTGGAATTTTTTCGAAGGGCTGTCGCCGGAAGAAATAGAAAATTATATCCGGGACGCGACGGTATGGGAGCGCCCCGCGTGGCCGTTGGGGCAATGGGGGGCGAGCGAAAAGAAGCTGCGGGAGAAAGCGCTGCGCGGGATATTCTCCGAGCCGAAGAAGGAAGAGGCGGCGGAGAGCTGCGTTTTTTTGCCGCAAGCCGAGCGCGAGGCGCTGGCGGTTTTGGAGCTGGAAGCGCCGGTCGATTTTGCGACGATCAAGCGGAGGTACCGGAAGCTCGTGAAGAAGCATCATCCGGACGTGCGCGGCAACGGCCTTGCGGACGAAGAGAAATTCAAGGCGATAAGTCTGGCGTTTGCGATGCTGCGCAAAGCCTACGCAGCGGAAGAAGTTTAATCGTCCGCCTCTATCTGATGAACGTTGGAAAGCGTCAGGGAAGGCGGATTTCCGCGGGATATCCAGCCGCGCGCGACGACGCGCCTTCCTTCAAGGGCCAAAAGATCGACGCCGTCTTTTTTAAGCGGGCGTAAAAAGCGCGCGGCGGCGACGATGGTAAAATCGGGTTTTTCGGGATTGCCGAATGACAGAAAAACCTTGTTTTTAACGCGCTCGGCCTTGGCCACGACGCCTTCGACGAAGCCGAAAGTTCCGGCAATAGAAGCAGCGTCTTGGGCGGGCGTGTTTTTATGATCGGCCCAAAAGCCGCGTTTGGCGGCGCGGGCCTCGCGCTCGGCGTCGCAAAAGGCGTCGATAATGTCGTCGTCCGAAACGGGATAAACGAAGGCAAGTCCCTCGCGCAGCAAAATATCTTCGACGGATTTCAAGCCGGACTTAAGAAAGACCAAAGCGGTCGCGCGGCCGTAGCGGTCTTCGGACGAGTCCTGCAAGATAAGGGTTTTTCCGGCGACGAGGGAGTCGAGAAAATCCTTGGCGTCGGCCGAGGCGGCGCGAACGTTGCGCAGGCGCACGACGCGTCCGTCGTCGAGAGAGATTTCGTCGCCGGATACGGCGCGGACGGCAAAAGCGTCGTCCGCAAAAGCGGGACAAGAGAAAAGAAGAAGAGCAAGGCTTGTAAAAAGAAGACGCAGGAGAAACATATATTTTCCGTTCCTGTTCAACCGAATTTTAGAACGCGAGCGACAATCAAACAAGCTTGAGGCGAAAAACGTGGAATTTCAAATTTTTGAGCGGAGCGTACTTCCTCCGTACGTGAGCATCAAAAATTTGAAATTGCGCGTTTTGCAGTCCAAGAGCGGATGATTGTCGTTCGCGCCCTAATGCCTGAAGTGGCGGATGCCGGTAAAGACCATGGCAAGATTGGCCTTGTCGGCGGCGGCGATAACTTCGGCGTCGCGGACGGAGCCGCCGGGCTGAATAACGGCGGTGGCCCCGGCTTCGACCAAGGCGACAAGGCCGTCGGCGAAGGGGAAGAAGGCGTCCGAGGCGGCGACGCTGCCTTTAGTCATGGATTGAGAAAGGCCTGCGGCGGCCGAGGCGTCCTCGGCCTTGCGGGCGGCGATTCGCGCGCTGTCGACGCGGCTCATTTGCCCCGCGCCGATGCCGACGGTGGCGTTATCTTTGGCGTAAATAATGGTGTTGGACTTGACGTGCTTGGCGACGGTGAAGGCGAAAATCATGTCCTTCATTTCCTGTTCGGTGGGCTGGCGCTTGGTGACGCATTTGAGGGCGGCCTTGTCGAGAACGATATTGTCGCGGGACTGAAGGAGATAGCCGCCCGAGACGGCGCGAACGATTTTTTCGGCCATGCGGGGGTTGTCCATCGTCTTGGTCAGAAGGACGCGGAGGTTTTTCTTGGCAGCCAGGATTTCCTTGGCGTCGTCGTCCATGTCGGGGGCGATAATGACTTCCGAGAATATTTCGGTGATGGCTTTTGCGGTTTTGGCGTCGAGGGGCCGATTGCAGGCGATGATGCCGCCGAAGGCGCTGACAGTATCGCAGGCAAAAGCGCGAGAATAAGCCGACGCAAGATCGGGGCCTGTGGCGACGCCGCAAGGGTTGGCGTGCTTGATGATGGCGACGGCGGGGGTTTCGGAAAACTCGCTGACGAGGCAGAACGCGGCGTCGGTGTCGTTGATGTTATTGTAGCTCAGCTCCTTGCCCTGAATTTGAATAGCGTTCGAGACGCCGGGCCGTGCGGAGTCGAAGACATAAAAAGCGGCGGTTTGATGGGGGTTTTCGCCGTAGCGCATGGGCTGCTGTTTTTTGGCGGAGAGGGTGAGGGTTTCGGGATAATCGTCGCCCATCTGGGCGGCGAACCACATGCTGATGACGCTGTCGTAGCTTGCGGTATGGGCGAAAGCGTAAGCCGCGAGTTTTTTGCGGAACTCGAGCGAGGTTTTGCCCTTGTTTTTGTCCATTTCGGCGATGACGTCGTCGTACTGGGCGGGGTCTGTGACGACGGTGACGAAGGCGTGGTTTTTAGCGGCCGAGCGAACCATGGCGGGGCCGCCGATATCGATGTTTTCGATGCAGGTGGCGAAATCGGCGCCCTTGGCGACGGTCTGGCGGAAGGGGTAGAGGTTGACGGCGACGAGATCGATTGGGGGGATGTCGTTTTTGGCGGCCTC
>CAYUPD010000103.1:0-5573 GCA_964446645.1 uncultured Rhodospirillaceae bacterium | reverse complement strand
AGGCGATGACGCCATGTACATGATCGCTTTTGTAACGTTGATGGTTGCGTTGCTGGGAACGTATACCCAGATTTATACGAAACAGGCGATCAAAGGGATTGAACAGCAATCCGGCGCGGCCAATGCCATGATTGTCTGGCACTCGACGGCGGTGGATTTGGCGGCAAAGTACGTAAAGTCGTCCGTGTTTTCGACGACAGGCTGTACCTTAACAAACCTGTCCGGAGCTCCGGTGCCTTCGTCTCTTGCTTTGTGCACAGGGAATTTGGGATCGACGTATGTCGGCATGACGACGACGCCTTTGTGCTCGGGAACGGTTTCCTCTCCATGCGTTACAAAACTACCTGAGGGGTATTTATCGTCGCCGTATACCTTCTATTCTATTCTTTATAAATCGTCGGGAGGAAAGAATTACGCTCTTACTTTCGTTCCGCCGCCGCCGACAGGGAGCTATGATTTGGGGCTTTTGTGCTTGCCGGGGCTTCTTAGCGGAACGAATTGTCCAACGGGGCATGCGCAGTTTTCGTTTACGTTTAATGCGCTCTACAAGCAGATAACGAAAAACCCGCTCCTTTCGCCGATGTCTTATGGCACAGTGACGTCTGCGGGAGTGTTGACGACGCCGAGCGTAAACGTGATTTTTAGCGCTTTGCCCCAAAGTTTAACGTATGAAGTGCCAAACAATACGTTGATTGTGCCTGTGGGGTCGATAGGAATAATTTCCGAAGTGTTACCGTGTTCGTCCTGCTGACTTTTCTCTTAAAGAGGGCAAAAGATGTTGTCGTGCAAAGAAAAAAGAAACCTCTCGGGTTTTACGCTGATCGAATTAGCCATCGTTCTCGGCGTCACGGGGGTATTGTTCGGAGGACTTTGGCGCTTGCTCTCGACAAGCAACGTGCAGTCGCGCGACCAGGCGACGGCAAATCAGCACGCTCAACTTACGTCCGCCGTTAGCGCCTATCTGCAATCTCCGGGACTGGTGACATCGACGACCGGAGGCGGCGAAGGTTTTTTAAAGAACATGACGGCAAACGAACAAAAAACGCTGGCTCTGCCGTCGTCGGCGTTTCCCGCGGGGAATACGAACTGCGCTGCAAATCTTTCGGATAATCCGGGCTTATGCAACTTTTTGCCGCCGGGCTTCAATGTATCAACAAAGAACCCTTACGGCCAAAAGTACGGTATTAAAATTCTAAAGGACAACACGGCCTCCGGTACAGCACCGGCGACCTACTCTTTCATGATTCTGACATATGACGGAGATACAATACCCGATACGTCCGGCGGACGTATCAGCGCAATGATCGGAGGGGATGGGGGCTTCGTTTATAATACGGAAGTTTGCGATACGACCCCGACTTATGCATGCGGGGCCTTCGGGGGATGGAGCGTAGCGCCCGTCGCAACCTATGGCTTTACGGCGTCAACGAAGGGGCATGTGGCATCGAGGACATATTATTCATCCGCGAAAAACGCGGGCGATATTTGGTTGGCGCGCCAATATGTGACAGGCGACACGGCGTTTCAGTACAACACGATGACGACGCCTTTGTATTTCGGCGGCCAGAATGTGACATTCGGCACATCGACGGCCGAGGCGGCCAGCACGATGTCGATGAACGTTCAGGGCGGGACAATTACGCTGGGAACGACCGGACAAATTACGGGGGTGGCGGGAACGACAGCAGGTTCGGGCGGCGGTCGCATGGAGTTGCGTGGAGACATGAACGGCCTGAATATAAACGCGTTGGTTCTGTTGCGTGCCGGATGCACGGTGAATTCAGGCGGCGCAGGATCGGTTGTTTACAATGCAAATTGTTCTCCGGCGCTGCAAATCTACGGGGACGCTAATGTCGTCGGGCAGTTGCAAGCCTACGGATTCTATGCGGCGAATTATATCTATTCGAGTTCGGACGAGCGTTTGAAGAAAAACATAAGGCCTCTATCGGGTTCTTTGAGCGATATAATGAAGATCAACCCCGTGTCTTTTGCCTATAGATCGAACGATAGGGAAAACATGGGCGTGATAGCGCAAGAGCTTGAAAAAATATACCCGATGCTCGTCGAAAAGCAGAAAGACGGATACAAAGCCGTTGCGTATGAAGGATTGATTGCGCCGCTTATCGCCGCCGTGCAAGAACTTAAAAAGGAAAACGACGCGCTGCGCGTTCAGTTGCACGACCAGACCGCGCGCCAAAACAAGCTTGAGGAAGACTTACGAGTCTTACAAAAGAAATAAAAGAGGGATAACTACTCTTGCACCAACTTGCACTGGAAAACGCAAGCATTGGTCGGAAGCTTGACGACGCAACAATAAGGAATCAAGCGAGTGGCTTTTCCTTTTGGAATAACGTCAAGATTTGTCGTTAAGCAATTCGAGTCGTCTAACCCGGCGCTGTCGTCGAAGAAATCGTCCGTGTTGCTGTAGTCAAAGGCTGCCGTCAAACAGGCTTTTCCGGCTTGAGCCCACTGGGCCGATGTATACGCGCCGAAGCTGTCGCAAGGAACAGGTTGCCGGCAAGTGTATCTGCCGAAAACGGGCTTTCCCTCCGTTTGCGCCAAGGCGGAGGAGGATAATAAAATAAGGCCGAGAGCGGCAATATATGAAAAACGCATCGGTGTCTCCTCAAGCGAAATGGTGCAAGCATTGTGCGACAAGCAAGATTCCGAGGGCAGTATGCTTTGGTTTGACCGGAACATCAAGAAAGATGAAAAGATCAATGCACGCTTATTGGTTCCATTTCGTTCTGACGCACGAGCGCATAGGCATCGTCGCGCTCTTCCATAACGGTCAAAGGCGTTCCGTCGGCGGCATGAATAGAATGATACACTTGTCCGCCGACGACAATCGGTTTGATATAAGCGAGCGTCTTGATGCCGTAGGAAACCAACTCGTCCATGGACGGGGTTTTCCGGATAAACAGCAAAGGCTTGCCATCTGTATGCATACTTGTCCCCAGTTCATTCAAAACGGACCAGAATAAGAAGAGGGAACATCCGATCATAAATTGGATAATCAATCCTTAATATTTGTTTCGGTTATTGTAAGGTCGGGTTTCATGAAAGGGAGGGCACCATGCGCATCGGCGTTCCCAAGGAAGTCAAAACGCACGAATACCGTGTTGGATTGACGGCGGATTCTGTCCGAGAACTCACGAATAAGGGGCATATTGTAGAGGTGCAATCCGGCGCCGGTCTCGGGGCCGGGATAGAAGATTCGGCGTATGAGGCGGCTGGGGCGGCGTTGGTACGTGATTCGGCCGACGTTTTTTCGTCCGCCGAGATGATTGTCAAAGTTAAAGAACCCCAGCCCCAAGAATATGGGTTATTGCGCGCGGGACAAATTTTGTTCACGTATTTGCATCTCGCGCCAGACCCCAAGCAGGCGGAAGCCCTGATAAAATCCGGATGCATCGCAATAGCGTACGAGACCGTTGCGGACGGGAAAGGGGGCTTGCCTCTTTTATCGCCGATGTCGGAGGTGGCGGGACGCATGTCGGTGCAGGTCGGCGCGCATCATCTTGAAAAGATAAACGGCGGCCGGGGCGTTTTGCTCGGCGGCGTGCCGGGAGTCGCTTGCGGCAACGTTGTTATCTTGGGGGGCGGAGTCGTCGGTGCGAATGCCGCGACGATAGCCATTGGCATGGGAGCGGACGTGACGATTATCGACAAGTCCTTATCCCGTCTGGCCGAGCTTGATCGTCAGTTTGACGGCCGCGTTCATACGCTTCATGCGACGGAAAATGCAATAAAGAGGCAGGTTGAAGAAGCCGATCTTGTCATAGGCGCCGTCCTTGTTCCCGGAGCGTCGGCTCCGAAACTGGTTACGCGGCAAATGATGGCAGGCATGAAAAAAGGAGCCGTTCTCGTCGATGTTGCCATCGATCAGGGAGGCTGTATCGAAGGCGGCCATCCGACGACACATGCCGATCCTGTCATATTTATCGGCGATGTCGTGCTTTATTGCGTGGCCAATATGCCGGGAGCCGTTGCGCGCACGTCGGCGTTTGCGCTGAACAATGCGACGCTGCCTTATGTTTTGGCTCTGGCCGAGAAAGGATGGAAAAAGGCTTTGGCCGACGATGCCGGATTTTGCCAAGGGCTGAATATTGCGGGCGGCAAAGTCACACATGCTTCCGTCGCGGCAGCGCTCGGAAAAGAATACACCGATCCCAAAACATTGTTGTTTTGAGGTTTACTCCCCGAAGGTTCTGATAACCGGCGTATTTTCAAGCGAGCGGTGGATAGGCGACCGGGCGGAAATTTCAAGAAGCCTTTTTCGCTGTTCATCGGATAAATCGGCTCCGTGCAGGATGACGTGCTTCTCGAATATATCGGTAGGAATGTCTTGGCCTTCGGCAAGCTCCCGGCGAAAGTCGATAAAAACCTCAACTTCTTCAAGCGGCCAGTTCTTTCGTTCGGCATACATGCGGACGGTCATCGCCGTGCATTCACCCAAGGCTGCAACCAAGTAGTCATAAGGGCCGGGGCCGGAATCGTTTCCCCCGGCCGATTTCGGTTCGTCTCCTTTTAGCGTATGTCCCGATACGGAGATGGTGACGGCATAAGGGCTTTCGCCGTTTTCGGAAACAGTCGCGCGCATCGTCATCTAATTCTCCATGATTTTGGGGGTAAAAACGCAAAAGAAAGGGAGCTATACGGCGGCAAGAAAAAAGATATCTTCTTGCTAAAAAATGAAAGCGTTTTATAAGGACAAAAGCAACAGCGAAAACAGAGTCGCGGCGTTGCTCTTTGTTTTTGAAGAGTCCGGATTCGGGAGAACGGTTGCAGGCCGCCCTATCATGATTCTGATAAAAAGCAAGGTTTTTCATGATGCTAGGTAAAAATATGTCCGGTATGTGTTTTCTCATCTGGACATTAAGGTGTTCACAGAATAGAGAGGACAACTCGGACGGTCGTTTCGAAAGCGGCCGGATATGTCGATAACAACAGAGGGCTATGAGATTATGAGCGATATTGCAGAACAAGTGAAGAAGATCGTCGTTGAGCATTTGGGCGTCGATGCGGCCAAAGTCACCGACAACGCAAGCTTCATCGATGATCTGGGGGCGGACAGCCTCGATACGGTCGAGCTCGTGATGGCCTTTGAAGAAGAATTCGGCGTCGAGATTCCCGATGACGCGGCTGAGAAGATTGCCACCGTCAAGGACGCGATCAGCTTCATTGCGGCGAAGAAGGCCGCGTCGGCTTAATCAATCCGCTCTTCCGTTCTTAAGGAGGGCGAAGAAAAGCATGCGTCGCGTTGTCGTAACAGGCATGGGGATGGTTACCCCCTTAGGCGTCGGAGTCGGCCTTAACTGGAAACGGTTGACGGAAGGCTCGAGCGGCTTGGGGCGCATTGCGTGCTTCGATCCGTCGGATATGGCCTGTCAGGTTGCCGGGGAAGTCCGGCGCGGTGACGGCGACGGCGAGTTGAATCTCGATCATTATATCGAGCCCAAAGAACAGAAAAAAATGGATACGTTCATCCATTTTGCGCTTGTCGCTGCGGCTGAGGCCATCAAGGACGGCGGATACGTTCCTGCGACCGAAGAAGAATCCACTCGCATCGG
>CAYUPD010000102.1:0-5593 GCA_964446645.1 uncultured Rhodospirillaceae bacterium | reverse complement strand
TTCCTCGCGAACGGCCATAAGGCCGGGCATCTCGGTCTCTGCGATGGCGATTTCCTTGCGGCCCCAGTCGGCGAGAGAGATGTCTTTAACTTTGTAATCGTGAGACGCAACGGCTTTGGACATGGAAAAGAACCCCGAAAAGGAAGGAAAAGCAGAAAAACAGATTCGACTGATATACCAGCCAAACCTTGTCGGAGCAAACGGTAACGATTCAAGAGTATTGGCACGAGCGCCGACAGGCGCTGCCGCAACAAAGTCCCTCTATTGATAGGGATAGTTTTATGGTTCTGCCGTATTCAGCAAAGAGTTCCTTTTTTGCAGAGCCGAGGCCGGCGTCGGCAGGAAATCTTTGAGTTTTGTGTTTTGGTCAATTGGCGCAATGGGATCGTAGCCGTTAAGTTTCCGGCTGGACCATGAATCGTAATCCTTGATGACGGTCTGCCCGTCGGTTCCATGAGCCGCGGCGATAGGAGAGCACAGGCGAATGTCGAAATTCAGGCCGTTGGCGGTTCTTTCGTTGAAGCGGAAGTTAATGTTATCCGCCGTTGTCGCCGGTTTACGCTTATCGTTGAAGATATACAGCCGGTCGTTGCAATCGGAAGGTAAGCTGGCGGAGATAAGGCGTTCGGCGAGTTCGATGACGTCGGCGGGTTGAGCGTTTGCGAATTTAGGTTCGTTGACTTCGTAATCTCCGCGCAGAGGCGATTGGACAGGCGGAGGCGCCCAAACGTTGGCGAGTATATTTGTGCCTTTGACTTGTTCCTGTATCAGGGAGAGAACGGCGTTAAAGGTCGTTTTGCTGATGATATAGCCGCTCAGTTTTCCGTCTGTGCGTCCGACGACGGAAGAAGAAGAGGCGAGAACCCGTCCGGCGTCCGATTTTTCGAGATAAGGATAAAGCATCTGGAATAAATCGAGATGGCTAACGGCATTAATGCGGATCATATCCATGACTTCGTCGGCCGGGGTCGTCAGAATGTTTTTGCTGACGGACCAGGGATAGAGTTTTTGGACGCCGGAGTTCAGGACGACAGCGTCGACGTGTCCGAAACGGTCGCACACTTCGGCGAGGACGTTTTTAAAAGAAGAGGAGATGGGTTTTGCGAAATCGCATTGGATGCCGGCGAAAAGATCTGAGCCGAATTCATTTTCGAACTTTATAAGATTATCGCCTTGAACGCCGATCGCGATGACTTTTCCGCCGAAACGAAGAACGCTTCTGGTCAGGGCCCCGCCGATGCCGTAGTCATTTGCGCCGCCCGTGATGACAACGACGCGGTCTTTCAGGTCGATGGAAGGGGCAATATCGGTCATGCCGATGTTTTGGCTCAGGCGGAAAAAATCAACGGTATTCGTCATAATAATCTCGTAAAAACAATTGGTTAATGTTTATGCCGGGGCATTTGCAAAAACTAACATGAAAGTAATCCGCATTCTAGAATGTTTTCGTTTTAACCGCCGCGGCAAGATAATTAACATCGACGTTATCCGAACGAAGGCTGAAAGAGTTGGAAAACGGGTTAAAGACCATGCCTTTAAGGTCCGAAAGTTTCAACCCCGCCTTTTCAAAAAGAGCCGCGAGTTCGGAAGGTTTGATGAACCTTTCCCAGTCATGCATGCCCTTGGGGACCCAGCCGAGAACGTACTCGGCCATAACGATGCCGAGAAGATAGCTTTTCGTGGTTCTGTTGACGGTCGAGACGATAAGGACGCCGTTTGGTTTGAGCGCAGAGGCTGCGGCGCGAAGAAGAGAGCCGATATCGGCGGCATGTTCGAGAATTTCCATGGCGAGGACGATGTCGTATCGACTTTTGTTGCTGCGGGCGAAGTCCTCGACGCTTCCGGTGCGATAATCGATCTTCAGTTTTTCCTGCTTGGCATGGGCCCGCGCGGCGCGGATGGTTTTTGGCGAAGCGTCGAGGCCCGTGACGTTTGCGCCCATGCGGGCCAGAGGTTCGGCCAGAAGGCCGCCGCCGCAGCCGACATCGAGAACCGAAAGTCCTTTGACGCGCGCGCGAGCGATTTCGAGAATATAATTGATCCGAGCGGGATTGAGTTTATGCAAAGGCTTCCACGCGCCGTTTGGATTCCACCAATCCTGATCGCAGTCCGAGAAGCGGGCGATTTCGTCTGCGTCGATGCTGGCGGAAGCAGGCATGCAAGATGTCTCTTGTGCTAAGATTGGGAATAAATAATACTCGGTATCCTAAGGTTTTTCATATAAAAAACTAGTGCGTTATGTCTCTGATAGTCATGAAATTCGGCGGAACGTCGGTGGGCGACGTCGATCGCATCAAGAACGCGGCTTCGAAGGTCGCGGCGGAGGTGCAGCGCGGGCATAAAGTGGCGGTGGTGGTGTCTGCGATGGCGACGGTGACGGATCGGCTTGTGGGGTATTGCCGGTCTGTATCGGCGTGTTACGACGCGCGCGAGCACGACACAGTGGTTTCGACGGGCGAGCAGGTGACGTCGGGATTGATGGCGCTGGCGTTGCAGCAGAGGGGATTTACGGCGCGGTCGTGGCAGGGATGGCAGGTCAGGATATTGACCGATCAGGGGCATGGCAAAGCGCGGATTGCGGAGATTGAATCCGACGCGCTGCTCAAGAGTCTTCAAGATGGGGAAATAGGGGTTGTGGCGGGATTTCAGGGGGTGACTCCGGAAGGCCGCGTGACGACATTGGGGCGCGGAGGGTCTGACACGTCGGCGGTGGCGTTGGCGGTGGCGCTAGGGGCGGACAGATGCGACATCTACACGGACGTGGAGGGAGTGTACACGACGGACCCGCGGATTGTGGCGAAGGCGTCGAAGATGAAGCGGGTTTCTTACGAAGAGATGCTGGAGCTGGCGTCGCTGGGGGCGAAAGTGCTTCAGGTGAGGTCGGTCGAGATGGCGATGCGGTACAAGATGCCGATGCAGGTGTTATCGACGTTTGCGAACGAGATCGGCAGCGACCTGCCGGGAACGCTGGTCGAGGAAGGGAGCGAAGAGATGGAAGACAACGTAGTGACGGGGATCGCGCATTCGCGGGACGATGCGCAAATAACGCTGGGGGGTATACCCGACAAGCCGGGCGTGGCGGCGGGCATTTTCGGGCCTTTGGGGCGGGCGGGGATCAATGTGGACATGATCGTGCAAACGGCGTCGCGGGAGGGGAAGACGGATTTGTCGTTTACGGTGGGGCGAGGGGATTTCGACCGTGCGATCAAGGTTATTGAAGAAGAGAGGAAAACGATCCAATACGAAGAAATCCTGTCGAAGAAAGACGTAGCGAAAATATCGCTGGTAGGGATGGGGATGCGCAGTCATCCCGGCGTGGCGGCGGCGATGTTCGAGACGCTGGCGGAGAAGGGGATCAACATCCTCGTGATCGAAACGTCGGAGATCAGCACGTCGGTTTTGATCGGGGAAGAGTACACGGAGCTGGCGATCCGGGCGTTGCACGCGGTTTACAATCTGGACATGAAATAGAAGGAGAAAAAATGCCTACAGTATTCATCACGGGTTCCAATAGAGGTTTAGGTTTCGAATTCACGCGTCAGTACGCAGGAGACGGATGGAGCGTTGTGGCGTGCTGCCGCACGCCCGAGAAGGCGGCGGAGCTGCAAAAGCTGGCGAAGTCGAATCCGAAGGTGCGGATCGAGAAGCTGGATGTGGACGACGACAAGGCGATTGCGGCGCTGGCGGCGAAGCTTAAAGGCGCGGCGATTGACGTGCTGATTAATTGCGCGGGGATATTTTCGGGAGCTGGGCCGAACGTGCCGAGCACGAGCGGCGACAAGACGCAGCGTTTCGGGTCGCTGGATTCGGCGGCATGGATGAAGGTTCTGCGGACGAACGCGGTAGCGCCGGTGATGATTGCGCAGGCGCTTACGGAGAATCTTGCGCAGGGGAAAGAGCGCAAGTTGGTGATGATATCGAGCAGCATGGGGTCGATTCAAGGCACCGATGCGGAAGGGGACATTGCTTACCGGTCGAGCAAGGCGGCGCTCAACGCGGCGACGAAAAATATTTCGCTGAGTCTGCACGGCAAAACAATCACGGCGGTGTGCCTGCATCCCGGTTGGGTGCAGACGGACATGGGCGGCGAGGGGGCTGATCTGACGCCGGAAGAAAGTGTGAGCAGCATGCGTCGCACGATATCCCATTTAAAGCTGGAGAATTCGGGCCGGTTTTATACGTACGACATCCAAGTGTTGCCGTGGTAACCGGCCTTTGATTTTTAGATCGGCACCCTTCATCTCCCCTCCCCTTGCGGGAGGGGAACGGAATAACGACTGAGTATCAGTCGTTATTCCGAAGGGGCGGGGTTAGAAGTTGCTTTCAAGAAAATCGCTTCGGTCTTTCGATCTTTCCCCTCTCCGCCGCTTGGGGGGAGAGGGAGGGGCCCATCGCTGAAAGCGATGGGAGGGTGAGGTGGAAATATTTGGCCGTTCTATCCGCGCCGCCAAGTGGTTTTGCCCGCGCCGTCTTCCAAAATAACGCCCTGCGCGGCTAAGGAGTCGCGAATGCGGTCGGCCTCGGCGAAATTCTTGGCCTTGCGCGCGGCGATGCGGGCGGCGATCTGAGCCTCGATCTCGGCGTCGGAGGGGCCGGATTGGCCTGCGGGTTTCCACTTAAACCACGCCTCGGGGTCTTGTTGCAAAAGGCCCAAGGCGCTGCCTGCGGCGAGCAGTTCGGCGCGAAGTTCGGCGGCTTCCGAAGGTGCTGCGCGATTGAGCCTGTTCGAGAGCTCGTGAATGTCCGAGATAGCCAAAGGCGTATTGAGGTCGTCGCAAAGGGACTCCTCGATGGCATGGGGGACGTGAGCGGGCTTGGCGTGGGATGAGGCCGAATTGCGCAGAGCGCCGTACCATTTGTCGAGCGTCGCCTTGGCGTTTTGAAGAGACTCGACCGAAAAATCCAAGGGCTGGCGGTAGTGGCCCGAAAGAAGGGCGAGGCGCAAAGCTTCGCCGGGCGCGATGGCAAGGAGTTCGCGGACGGTAAAGAAGTTTTTGAGCGACTTGGCCATCTTTTCGTTGTTGATGGTCAAAAAGCCGTTGTGCATCCAGTAATGAGCGGGCGGCGCGCCGTCGTGGGCGCACGAGCTTTGAGCAATTTCGTTTTCGTGATGCGGGAAGATGAGGTCGAGTCCGCCGCCGTGGATGTCGAAAGTTTTGCCGAGATATTGCGCCGACATGGCCGAGCACTCGATGTGCCAGCCGGGGCGTCCCCGTCCCCAAGGGCTGTCCCATCCGGGCTGATCGGGAGAGCTGGGTTTCCAAAGAACGAAATCGGCGGGGTCTTTTTTGTAGGGAGCGACCTCGACGCGCGCGCCCGCGATCAGTTCGTCGCGCGACCGGCGAGAGAGCTTGCCGTAGTCGGACATTTTGGGGACGTTAAAGAGAACGTGGCCTTCTGCGGCATAGGCGAAGCCTTTTTCGACGAGCGCGCCGATAAGGGCGATCATCTGCGGAATGCTCCCGGTGCACAAAGGTTCGATGTCGGGAGGCAGGGCGTTCATGGCGGCCATGTCCTCGCGATAGGCTTGAGCGGTGCGCTTGGTCAGGTCGCCGATGGAGATGTTGGATTCCTTGGCGCGGGCGATGATCTT
>CAYUPD010000101.1:0-5634 GCA_964446645.1 uncultured Rhodospirillaceae bacterium | reverse complement strand
GCCGCTTTCATGACGAACATAAGAGCTATAGCCGCGCATGTTTTGTGTCGGTGTCGCGCAGCTGTTGTCCGAGCAATCGGTTCCGCCGCCGCACAAGAAAGCCCAAACTTCATGGGCCTTGCCGAAAGCATAATCCGGGAAAGTATGAACGACCGGATTTGAAATAGGATGCAAAATAGCCGAAGTATTCTCAAGATTTGTCATCTCGATCGTATGGAAATCCAGTTTATCCGGGTATCCAAGTATTTCGGTGCTGTTAATGACAGGAATGCCGTCAGTATCAATTTGGCCTTCAGGCAGGTAAGTTGCACCGTCCGTAAGCACCATATTGTTGGCATCAACGGGGAAAGGGGGTTTGCCGACGGCGATCCAAGGCGAAGTGCCGGTAGTATTTTGCCCAAGCTGCTGTACATATCCGCAACAGGCATGAGGAGACTGATCGCTCATATTCAAAAGGGTGCTGGTGGCATTCTTGGCGCAAACGATATAACCATCCGCGATGTAAGGCTCCGGCGCAGGAGGAGGCGTTTCGACAACCACGGGCGCTTCCGGTACCGGACACACGTTCGGGAGGGCGGCGTGCATAAAGCCGAAGCCGACGGCGCTGAAGAACGCGCCGTTTCTCGATCCGCTGCGGATGACGTCGACATCCCACGTTGGGTTGAGATTGCGCGCGTTTTGGCTCCCGTAGGTGTATTTATTGGCGACGTAATAGGCCGAGGCGGCACCGAAGAAGTATCCGCTGCCGACGGTCAGAAGGAAGGCGGCCGGGAGTGTGAGTCCTCCGGTCAGGCAGGTGACGGCGGCAAAAAGGGCAAATCTACCGCCTGCGCCGATGGCAAGGCCGGTGATAATGGCGGGCCGGTTATCCTTGTTGAAATAATAAGAGGTAAACTTATGGAGATGATGCGACGGATTGCCGATGACATAAGAAGCGTTGCGGAACGCGGCGCGAATATCGGTTTTGGGGAGCGAAACAATGCCGTGAACGTCGTTTTTAAGGTTATTCCAAAACAATTCGCTAAAGCGGCTTGTATGATAAGCTGCGGCTTCGAACTTGGGCTTATCTGCGCCCATCATAAAATCGGCGGCGCGGTGGAAAGCGGCCCGAACGTCGAAAGAAGGTTTTTGAGGTTGCGCCGGGGGAGGCGGGGACGCCATGTTCGAAAACACGTCCTGCTGGGAGCGGTTGCCGCCGCCGAAATGGCCGTTCAGAGGATCGTTGTTCCGGATTTCCTCGCCCGAGATGACGCTTTTAATAAAATCAGAAACTATATTTGCTATGGCTATTCCCCAAAAACGGCTTTGGTTTCAGTAAGTCCCAAAAAACGCGGTCAAATAAATCGAAAAAACGTATGGGCTAAGTACTTACCCTATTTTTTTACTTTCAGGAATTTATTCTTACCGAAAAGCTAATTTTTTTGCCGGGCATTCATATGGATCGCCCGGCCGGTAAAGAAGAGTCATAGATAACAAAAAATTATATCGTTAACGGCTGCGGCGTACCCAGTATATAAGGAGAGGGAGGAGAAAAACATGTAAGAGAAATGATATTTCCCTTGACATTCGTCTTTGGAGCGCGTATGTATAATCCCGGCGGCGCGTTGTAAGCGGCCGCGTTTTTTTGAGACGGAAGAAGCTTTGCTTTTCCCGTCTTTTTTTATGTCTTTTCAGTATATTGTCTGTTTTTTTGTCATTCCGCACGAAGCGTGCATTGGCGCGCGGAGATGCGGAATCCCATTTCTATTATTTTTTTAGGAGAATCTTTATGACAAACCTAAGTCCAAACAAAAACAAAAGTCCCTTTCGCCGACGACGAAAGACGCGGCAGTACAAAAATTGAATATGAAAAAGAGCCTTTGAATTTAGCCGGAAAGCAAAAGGGTCTCTCTAAATTTTCCTCTCCCCTTGCGGGAGAGGAAGCAAAAACTTGGCGTTATGTAATAACGCCTTAGTTTTTGCAGGTGAGGGGGCATCTTACTGACGGCGGAAGTTAAGCTTTCCGTGTCACGACCTCGTGGCAGCGGGAGCACAAGTCGGGATGATCGGCGTGTTTGCCGACCTCCGGCAAGATCTGCCAGCAACGCTCGCACTTTTTCCCTTCCGCCAATTTTATGACGGTGCCGACGCCTTCGACGTCGGGCAGGGTAAAGGCTTCTTGGGGCGGCGCGGATTCGATAAGCGTCAAGGCCGAGCAGATCGAGATTCCGGCCAAGTCGACGCCCTCGAGAAGTTTCTTGTGTTCTTTCTTAAGGTAAACGTGCGGATGCGCCTGAAGCGGGGCGCCGATTTTCTTTTCGTTACGGGCAATTTCCATGGCGCCCGTGACGACGCGCCGGATAGCGCGGATGTCGGCCCACTTCTTGGCGAGAGCGTCGTCCTTCCAAGCGGAGGGGACGTTCGGGAATGTCTGGAGATGCACGCTATCGGCTTCATGGCCGAAGCGCGCGCTCCAGGCTTCCTCGGCCGTGAAGCTTAAGATCGGCGCGAGCCAGACGACGAGATGGTTAAAGATCGCCTCGAGGACGGTACGCGCGGCGCGGCGGCGGAGATTGTCCGCGCTGTCGCAGTACAGGCTGTCCTTGCGGATGTCGAAGTAGAAAGCCGACAGATCGGCGTTGCAGAAGTTGTGCAAAGTCGTGGCCAGATGGCCGAGGTCGAATTTTGCCAAGTCGTCGCGTATGCCGGCATCGATTTCAAACAGGCGATGCAAGACCCAGCGTTCGAGTTCCGGCATTTTGCCGGGGTCGATGCGTTCGTCGGCGTTCATGTCTTTGAGCGCGCCGAGAAGGTAGCGCAGCGTGTTGCGGAAACGGCGGTACATGTCGCCGGTTTGCTTTAAAATATCGGGGCCGATGCGCTGATCTTCGACGAAATTGCTCGTGACGGTCCAAAGCCGCAGGATATCTGCGCCCATTTTCTGCATAACGTCCTGGGGCGCTACGGTATTTCCGAGCGATTTGGACATTTTTCTGCCCTGTTCGTCGAGCGTAAAGCCGTGGGTCAGGACTTTGTCGAACGGGGCGCGGCCGAGCGTGCCGCAAGCTTCGAGCAGCGACGAATGGAACCAGCCGCGATGCTGATCCGATCCTTCGAGATAGAGGGTGGCGGGCCACTTCAGGTTGGGCCATTCGCTGCTGCCCAAGGTCTGGTTCAGGCAAAAAGCGTGGGTCGAGCCGGACTCGAACCATACGTCCACGATGTCGAAAACTTGCGTAAAATCCTCGATTTTATATTTTTCTCCGAGGAATTCCTGCGCGGGCCGGGCGTACCAAGCGTCCGCGCCTTCTTCGTCGAAGGCGGCGGCAACGCGGTTAAGAACGGCCTCGTCGCGCAAGACTTCGTTGGTCTTTTTGTTAAGGAACAAGGCGATAGGAACGCCCCACGCGCGCTGGCGGCTGATGCACCAGTCGGGGCGGCTTTCGATCATGCCGCGAATGCGGTTTTCGCCGATCGACGGATACCAATCGGTAGCGGAAATGGCCTCGAGAGCCAACTCGCGCAATGTTTTGCCTTTGCCCTCGATTTTCCGGTCCATCGCAATGAACCATTGCGGCGTCGTGCGGAAGATCAGAGGCGCCTTCGACCGCCACGAATGAGGATACGAATGCTTGACGTTTTTCTTGGCGAGCAGGGCGCCTGCTTCGAGCAAAGCCTTGATGACTGCGCCGTTGGCCTCGCCGGTCTTGCCGTCGGGCTTGTAAACGTAAAGGCCCGCAAAGCCTTTAACGTTATCGAGGTAGCGCCCGTCGTCGCCGACGGTTTCGTCGAACTTGATGGCGTATTTTTTGCCGAGGTTAAAGTCGTCTTCGCCGTGTCCGGGCGCGATGTGCACAAAGCCCGTTCCGGCGTCGGTCGTGACGAAATCGCCGTGATAAAGCGGCACGTCGTAGTCGAAATACCCTTCGGACCCCGCGCGTTTTCTAAACGGATGTGCGCAAACGGTTCCGGCCAATTCGGCTTCGGCAAGCGAGGCGATTTTTGTGGCGCGCGCGATTTTGGCGTCTTCCAAAAACGTCCGGTAAAGATCGGTGCCGACGACGAGATGCTCGCCGACTTTGGCCAGTCCGCCGTCGAGGACTTCGTCGACGCGGAAGAGGACATAGGGAATTTTGCCAAAAGCGATGGCGCGGTTGGCGGGGATGGTCCACGGCGTCGTCGTCCAGATAACGATGCTCGCGCCTTTGAGTTCTTTGTTTTCCGTTTTGACGACGGGAAATTTGATCCACAGCGTTGTGGACGTGTGGTCTTGGTATTCGATCTCGGCTTCGGCCAGCGCGGTTTTTTCGACCACCGACCACATCACCGGCTTGACGCCTTTATAGAGAAGGCCGTTTTGAACGAACTTGTACATCTCGCGCAAAATCTGCGCTTCGGCTTTTTTCGTCATCGTGGTGTAGGGATGCGCCCAGTTCCCGACGACCCCTAGGCGCTGGAATTCCTCGGATTGGATATCTTTCCACTTCTGAGCGAACGCGCGGCATTCGGCGCGGAATTGCAAAACGGGAACCTCGTCCTTGTCTTTACCTTGGGCGCGGTATTGCTCTTCGATTTTCCATTCGATGGGCAGGCCGTGGCAATCCCAGCCGGGAACGTAGGGCGCGTCCATGCCGAGCATCTGCTGGCTGCGCACGATCACGTCTTTGAGGATTTTGTTAAGCGCGTGGCCGATATGGATGTTGCCGTTCGCGTACGGCGGGCCGTCGTGCAAAATAAACGGCTTTTTGCCCTTGCTTTGGGCGCGCAGTTTTTCGTACAGGCCGATTTTTTGCCAGCGAGCGAGAATCTCCGGCTCCTTCTTCGGCAGCCCGCCCTGCATGGGAAAGTCGGTCTGCGGCAAGAATACGGTATTGCGGTAATCGGTTTTCTTAACGTCGGTCATTGAATGTCAGTCCTTAAACACGGAACGGACGACACTATCATTGCTGTTTTGCCGCCGCAACGTCCCTTTCGATCTGGATTTTTAAATCCTCGAGGTTGTCGAATTTTATTTCGGGGCGGATATAGCGGGTCAGGGCGAACGCCCACGTTTGGCCGTAGATATGGCCGTTAAAGTCGAAAAGAAACGCTTCGAGATTTTCTTCGCCGCCGTCCACGGTCGGACGGATGCCTATGTTGGCGACGCCCGAATGAGTCAGCGGTTCGCCCGCTTTTCCGGCGCGGACGGCATAGACGCCGAATTTCGGCCTTAAGTATTCGCCGAGAGCGACGTTGGCGGTCGGAAAGCCGAGAATTTTCTCGCCGCGCGCCGTTCCGTGAGCCACGACGCCTTCGATGGCGAAGTCCCGGCCCAGAATTTTTGAGGCGGCCTGAGGCTCGCCGTTTTGCAGAAATTCCCGCGCGCGGGTGGACGAGAAAACCTCGCCGTCTTCGCCCTGCGGGCCGATTTCGGTGACGCCGATTTTGTGCGAGGCAAGCCATGATGTGAGCTTAGCCATGTTGCCGCCGCGGTTATGGCCGAAGATAAAATCATGTCCGGCGACGAGGTGCCCGATGCCGTAGTCACCGATAAGAACGCGTTCGACGAATTCCCCCGCAGGCATTTGCGCAAGTTCTTGCGTAAAGGGAAGGGTTGCGACATCGTCGATGCCGAGCGATTTGAGCAGGCGTTCTTTAACGGGCGGCGGCGTCAGC
>CAYUPD010000100.1:914-5641 GCA_964446645.1 uncultured Rhodospirillaceae bacterium | reverse complement strand
GCGGCGGCAGGCGGTAAAGGAGCGACAAAATCATCGTATTGATGGCGACGGATTTGCCCGAGCCGGTCGTGCCCGCGATCAACAGGTGAGGCATCTTGGACAGGTCTGTAATAACGGGATTGCCGGATATGTCCTTGCCCAAAACGAGCGGCAAAACGGCGCGCGTGTCGTGGTAGGCGTTCGAGCTTAAAAGCTCGCGCAAGTAGACGGTTTCGCGCTTGGCATTGGGAAGCTCGATGACGTTGCGGCCCGGAACGATGGCGACGCGCACCGAGACGACGCTCATATTGCGGGCGATGTCGTCGGCGAGCGAAATGACGCGGGCGGCGCGGGTGCCGGGCGAAGGCTCCAGTTCGTAGAGAGTGACGACGGGGCCTTGGCTGATCTTGAGAATATCTCCGTTGACGCCGAAATCTTCGAGGACGGTTTCGAGAATCTTGGCGTTTTTCTCTAAAGCGTCTTCCGAGACAATGGCTTGCTGCTTGGCGCTTTCGGGCCAGTGCAGGAAGGTGAGCGGCGGCAGCGGGTGATCGGAATCGTTGTCGAGCGCAAGCCGGGCCTGCCGCGCCGTCGCGGCCGGACGCTTGATTTGCGGCGCTTTAACGACTCTTTTCGGCGCTTTTTCTTCGGGTTCTTCCTCGATTTCGGGTTCCTCGGCGGCTTCGTCCTCGTCGTCGAGATTGTTTTCGTCGTCCTCAAGGTCCAAGTCTTTGCGCTGCGTCATGAGCCAGAGTTTACGACAAAGCGCGTGGGCCTTATCCGCGATCCAAAAGGCGGCATCGCGCAGGGTTTGAGCGACCGTTTGCCATTCGTCGAGCGTCAGAGCGCACGAGAGATAGACGGCGATGATCGTCAAAATCGAGAACAGAAGGGAAAAAGCGAGCCCGCTCCACGAGAACGGCAACAACGCGGCGAGATGAGTCCCAACGATTTTGCCGAGTGCGCCGTCGGCGGGGATAGAGCCGGGCAAAAGAGGCAGTTTCAGAGCGCCAAGGGCGATGCTTGTCGTCAGCATGGCTCCTAAAGTGGCCAGGGCGCGCCAGCGCAGCAAGCCGATACCTTTATCGGCTGCGACGCGCCACCCCCAAACGGCGATCACAAAAGGAAGAACAAAGCCGCCGAGGCCGAAAAACTGCCACGAAACGTCGGCCATATAAGCGCCACAAAGACCGCAAAGATTATGGAGAGCCGGGGCCGTGCTTCCCGCCGCCGAGGCGTTGAGCGACGGATCGTGCGGCGAGTACGAGATTAGGGCCAAAGCGACGGCAAAGGCCGCCGCCATAATGAGGCTTCCCCAAGCGGTGCGGAAGAAGCGAGCGATGCCCTCGTAGAGGGATTCGGGAAGCAGCGCGGACGAGCGGCGGCTGCGCGATCGGGTATAAAGCCGGGACATAGAAAAACACGGAATCCGTTAACGTTTGCAAGCGGATGTGACCATACCCCGGTTAAGAATCCATAAAGAATGGGAAACAAGGTTAACGAGACGCTTAGTTCCAGCCGAAGCGGCGGACAAACCAGTTTTTGACGACGAGCGCCAAGGCTAAATAAGAGCCGATAATCAGAGCGACGACCGGCCAGAAGGTCCACGGCAAAGCTACAAAGCCGAGGCTTCGCGCGAAGAACGAGAACGGCAAAAGAATGCCAAGAGCGCAAATAACGAGAGTCGTCACGATAAGAGGCCAGCTGGCGCGGCTCTGGACGAACGGAATTCTTTTCGTGCGGATGATGTGAATGATAAGTGTCTGCGTCAGGATCGATTCGACGAACCACGCCGTCTGGAAGAGAGGCGCGGATTCGGGCGTATTGGCGCCGAAGCCGAAGAACAAGACCGCGTAGGTGACATAGTCGAAAATAGAGCTGACGGGGCCCAAAAGGACCATAAAACGCGCGATGAGGCCGATGTCCCACTGGCGAGGCTCGTTCAGGTAGTCGTCGTCCACGTTGTCGGTCGGAATGGCGGCCTGCGAAAAGTCGTACAAAAGATTGTTCGTCAGAATTTGGATAGGCAGCATCGGCAAAAAGGGCAGCAAGGCGCTGGCTCCGACGACGCTCAGCATGTTGCCGAAGTTGGAGCTTGCGCCCATTTTGATGTATTTCGAGATATTGCCGAAAATCTTGCGCCCTTCCATGACGCCTTCTTCGAGGATCATGAGACTCTTCTTAAGAAGAATGATGTCGGCGGATTCCTTGGCGATATCGGCGGCCGTATCGACCGAGATTCCGACATCGGCGGCTTTAAGGGCCGGGCCGTCGTTGATGCCGTCGCCCAAAAACCCGACGACATGCCCTTTGCGATGCAATGCCGCAATAACGCGGGCTTTGTGCGCGGGCGACATCTTGGAGAAAAGAGTCGTCTGCTCGACTTTTTCATCCAAAACGTCGTCGGGCATGGCGTCGAGATCGCTGCCCAAAAGCTCTCCCTCGACGGCGAGATTCACGTCGCGGCAAATGCGCCGGGACACAATGTCATTGTCGCCGGTTAGAATTTTGACCTTGATTCCGTGGCCTTCAAGCGCGGCGACGGCGGGCGCGGCGCTTTCCTTGGGCGGATCGAGGAACGCGACGAAGCCGATGAGCGTCATATCGCCTTCGTCCTTGACGCCGTAGGTCGGATGTTCGGGCGGCATGTCCTTATGAGCGACGGCGATGACGCGGAATCCGTCTTCGTTGAGTTCTTGGACCAGATTAAGCATCGCCGCGCGCTTTTCGGGAGTCATGTCGAAGAACGCGCCGTTAAGCTCGCCCTTGGAGCAGACGCCGATGATTTCCTCGACCGCGCCCTTGCAGATCAAAACGTGCTGTTTGGCGACGTTGTCGGAAACGACGACCGACATGCGGCGTCGGACGAAGTCGAAGGGGATTTCGTCGATCTTCGTGTAAGCCAGATCGTCGATGCGCAAATCCTGCCGCACGTCCACGTGCGCCAACACCGCGACATCCAGAAGATTTTTAAGACCCGATTGGTAGAAACTGTTGAGATAGGCGTAGCGCAAGACCGCGTCGCAGTCTTTTCCGTCGAGATCGACGTGGCGCTTCATAATGACTTTGTCTTGCGTCAGCGTGCCCGTCTTGTCGGTGCACAGAATGTCCATGGCGCCGAAATTCTGAATGGAATTCAAGCGTTTGACGATGACTTTTTTCTTCGACATCGAAAGGGCGCCTTTGCCCAGATTGACGGTGACGATCATAGGCAGCATCTGGGGCGTGAGGCCGACGGCGACGGAAACCGCGAAGATGAAGGACGTCATCCAATCGCCCTTGGTGAAGCCGTTGATGACGAAGACGAGAGGCACCATAACCATCATGAAGCGGAGCATGAGCCAGGTGAAGCGGTGAATTCCTTTTTCGAAGCTCGTCAGAACGTGGCGTCCGATGATCGAACGGGCGAGCGAGCCGAAGTAAGTCTGAGCGCCTGTCGCGACGACGACGGCCTTGGCGGTTCCGCTCGTGACGTGCGTGCCCATGAAGGCGATGTTGGAAAGTTCGAGAAAATTCTTGCTCGTTCCGCCCGAAAGGACGGGAAATTTTTCGATAGGCATCGCTTCGCCCGTTAAGGGCGATTGGTTCAGGAACAAGTCGCGCGCCGAAAGGATGCGCACGTCGGCGGGGATGATGTCGCCCGCCGAGAGCCAAACGATATCGCCTGGGACGAGGTCGGCGATGGGAAGCTCAAGCCGCATCGAGCGGCGCGTATCGAGGCCGAAGGCCGCGTTTTCGCCGGGCGTGTCTTCTTCTTCGGCGGGAGCGCGGCGGAAAACGGAAGCCGTTGTGCTGACCATGGCGCGGAGGCGTTGCGCGGCGTTGTTCGAGCGGTATTCCTGGATGAACGACAAGACGACGCTCAGCGTGACCATCAGCGTCACGACGCCGCCGGATTCGACGTCTCCCAGAAACACGAAATTGACGATAGCGAGCAGCAAAAGCAGAATGTTAAGCGGATTTAAGAGCTGGGAAAGAATCTGCTGGACGACGCTTTTGTGTTCTTCGCGCGCGACCTGATTATGGCCGTGGATTTCAAGGCGCTTTTCGGCTTCCTCGGTCGTAAGTCCCGAAATCTCGGTTTCAAGCTCCGCCAAAGCTGTGTCGGGATCGAACGCCGCGATGCCGTTCAGCAAATCCGAAACTTTGACGTTCGGGCCGCGAACGGTCTTTTTAGAGGCGAACAAATCCCTTATCCCCGCCGCAATTTCGGCGAAGAAAGAAAAGCCGCTTAACATCGGATCGAACTTCATCATGATCGACAACTGAAATTTTCTTGAAAAACAAAAATGCCTGAACGCAAAACTCCCGACGGGCGCAAAAGCGCCTCATGCCTAAGAGTAAGACGGGGGCTTAAGCTTTTTCCGAAAGAAGACGATCGCGGCGCGCGCGCACGCCGCGCAGGGCCGCCGATGAGACGAGTTGGATGTCATAGCCATGTTTCACCTTCCATGCAGTCCCGCTGCCGGAAGGCGGGCGCCTATCGGGCGCAAACCTCAGGAAGCAGAAATACTGGAGACATCGTGTGTGCGCCCCGCACTCCCGGGGGCGCATCTAGTGTCGCCGTCCATTGTTTTCTCTTAAAGTTGGAATCAAAACCAAACTCAAAAACTGGCCCCGCCTTACACCCCGTTTGCGGGGAGAGTCAACACAAACATAACTTTCAGGTTTGGATTCCAGACCCCGGCCTTTGCCGGGGCAGGGCCTTTTCTAGAACTCGCTACGCTCATTAAGAAAAGGCTCTACTT
>CAYUPD010000100.1:0-904 GCA_964446645.1 uncultured Rhodospirillaceae bacterium | reverse complement strand
GAGAGGGGCCGGATCAGGGCGCATAGTGTCTGGTCGCAGCCGATAAGGATGGCATCGGGTGCGGAAGTATTTTCGGACGTTGTTTTTGGCAGCGTGCACGAGACCTGATAGACGGTCTTGCCCGAGCTTCCCAGAACGTTTTGAACGACCTCGATTTTTTTAGGAGTGCAATTATTAATGCGGGCGACCTCGCGTACTTCGGAGGTTCCTGCGATGGCCGGAAGCGCCGAAACAAGGGCCAAAAAGGAAAAGCAAAGAACAAAAAGCCTGCGAAACATGATACGGTGGCGGGGCGATGCGAATCTCATGAGCGCGATAATAATTTAATATGGCCGAAACGTCTACGACCCTCGATGGGCTTTTAAATAAACGAGTCCGGCTGGAACAACCCGCGTCCGGCTACCGGGTTGCTGCGGATACGGTTTTTTTGGCGGCGGCCGTTCCGGCGCTTTCGGGAGACAAGGTATTGGATATGGGCTGCGGCGTCGGCGGGGCTTTGTTGTGCCTTGCGAGCCGCGTTCGGGGGATCGGCGGCGTGGGGCTGGAAATCCAGAAAGAATTGGCGGATTTATGCCGCGCAAACATCTCCCGCAATGCTTTTGCTTCCGGCTTTAGCGTCCTGCAGGGGGATGCGGGTTGTTTGCCTTTGGATTTGAAAAGCGCGTTCGACCATGTTTTGACGAATCCTCCGTATCATGGCGAAGGGGCTCACGATGTTTCTCCGGATAAATCTAAATGCCTTGCAAATACGGAAAAAGAAGGCAGCCTTGCGGCATGGATAAAGACGGCAGCCGCCGCCCTCAAGCCTTCGGGGACGCTGACGCTGATTCACCGGGCCGACCGTCGGGACGAGATTTTATCGTTATTGCAAAAAGACTTCGGCGACGTAGACGTTTTGCCTTTA
>CAYUPD010000099.1:0-5645 GCA_964446645.1 uncultured Rhodospirillaceae bacterium | reverse complement strand
AGTCCGAGCTGGCGCCGCAGGAAGACCAGGGCGTGGTCATCAATTTATTCACGGGAGCGCCGAACTCGACGCTTGAGCAGCGGCTGATATACGAAGAAAAGGCGTTCAAGATTCTGTCGTCGTATCCCGAATACGACCACGTATTTCAGTTTGACGTGCCGGGGATAGCGGCGGCGGGCCTGACGTTCAAGCCGTGGAACGAGCGCACGCGGACGTCGAACGACATCCAGCCGCTGGTGCAAAACGACTTAAACGGGATAACGGGGATGCGCGCGGCGACGTTTCAGCCGTCGTCCCTGCCGGGAAGCCGAGGGATGCCGATACAGTTTATTATCACGTCGACGCAGCCGCTTGAGCGCATGAGCGCGGTGGTCGAAGAATTCATGAAAGAAGTCCAGAAGAGCGGCATGTTGTTGTACTCCGACAGCGATCTCAAGATCGATCTGCCGCAGGCGACGGTGGTGATCGACCGCGACAAGGCGGCGTTGGCCGGGCTGACGATGACGGGGGTGGGCAACGCGCTGTCGTCGATGCTGGGCGGTGGGTATGTCAATTATTTCTCGTTCGATGGGCGTTCATACAAGGTGATTCCGCAGGTTGAGCAGGCGTCGCGGCTGACGACGGGGCAGCTTGAGAGTTATTACATCCGGACGGCGTCCGGAGCGCCGGTGAAGCTGAGCACGCTGGCGCATATAGAGACGAAAACGGTGCCCGAGTCGCGCAACCACTTTCAGCAGGTGAACGCGGCGACGATATCGGGCGTGATGTTTCCGGGCGTATCGCAGGGCGAGGCGCTGACGACGCTAAAGGGCATAGCGGACAGGTTGTTGCCGCAGGGTTATGCGTACGAGTATGCGGGGCAGTCGCGGCAATTCATGCAAGAGTCGAGCGGTTTTGCGATGATCTTCCTGTTTGCAGCGATCATTATTTTCTTGGCGCTGGCGGCGCAGTTTGAGTCGTTTAGGGACCCGTTGATTATTCTGGTATCGGTGCCGATGTCGATAGCGGGGGCGCTGTTCTTTATTTGCCTCGACAGCACGAGCGCGCAAGCGGTGGCGAACATGCCCGCGCCGCTCAAATATCTGTTTCAGATTGTGGGTCTGGGCGGCATCGGCAAGGCGAGCATCAATATCTATACGCAAGTCGGGTTGGTGACGCTGATGGGCCTTATCAGCAAGCACGGGATTTTGATTACGGAGTTTGCGAACAAGCTGCAAGAGAAGGGGCGCAGCAAGCGCGAGGCGATCTGCGAGGCGGCATCGATAAGGCTGAGGCCTATTTTGATGACGACGGCGGCGATGGTCTTGGGCGTTGTGCCGTTGATCGCGGCGTCGGGCGCGGGCGCGGCGGCGCGGTTTAACATGGGATTGGTGATTGCGACAGGCCTTGCGATTGGGACGGTGTTTACGCTGTTTGTTGTGCCTGCGGTGTATATGCTGATTGGCGCCGACCACCACGCCAAGAAATAAAATCTCGTGAGGCCTTGCTGCAAACGGGCATTTTCTGCGCTCCGATGCTCACGTACGTTCCAGTACGCTGCGCTTCGGTGCTCGAAAATCCCCGTTTTCGCTGACGGCCTGACGAGATTTTAATCTCGTAAAAAGCCTCGCCCGAGCGATCCTTCTCCCCTCCCCTTGCGGGAGGGGTAAGGGGGAGGGGTTAGCGGCAGGGTTTGTCCTAATCTTTATCGTTTTTCATCATCCCCGCCTTTTCCCTTTTGTCATTCCGGAAAATTTGCCATAGGCAAATTTGTCCGGAATCCCATTTTTCTTTTTCTGTTTTTTGCGCCGCATCAAAACTATCCTTAACGCGGCGGTAAGGTTGATAAACCGATAACCCCAGAGATTCAAAGAAGGCGCTGGAAGCGCGTTAACGCTAACGCACTGAAAAGGCAGGAAATTTTTTCAATTCTTCATAGATATTTAACATTTTAGATAAATAATAGGGACATTAAAGAAGAAATTTATGAGAAGCGTATCGATTTTGTAAGGGAAGTAAGGATGGAGGATAAAATGTTACTGTCGCATGGAAGCATCGAAGTCTTGAGCGACCTGATCGAGAATCGCTTGGCGATTATGAGCATCGGGGATCAAGACGACCTGCGGGAGAAGATCGCGTTGAGGCGGGCGCTCGTAGAGTTGCAAAACAACGGGCAGTTACCGGCGGGGGTGTTAGGAACGTTTGACGACATTCCGCGCCGAGGCCGCCGCCGCAAGGTCGGCTCTGCGGAAGCCATATAAACGCAACGTTATCTAAGGGCTGGAGTTTCGGCGTCGGCGCGATTAGTATCGCAGCCGACGCCTTTTTTTATCCAGCCCCCGTTTGAAAATGAAGAAAACCGGAATCACCCTTTTGGCCTGCGCGGCGTTATTGGCCGTTTGCCCGGCGTATGCGGACGACGAGCGCCCGTCTACTGCCGCGGCCGCCGCGACGTATAACGAAACGCGCCTGTCGGCGCAGGAGGAAGGCCTTCGCGAGTTGCAAGGCCGGGTCGAGCAGATCGAATACGCGCTGAGGCGTTTTGAGCAGACGCTGCAAAAGATGCAAACGGATTCGGACGCGCGTTTTGCGAAGCTTGAGGCCGCGCAGCAGCAGGCGGCCTCGGCGGCGGCCGCAGCGCCCGCGCCGCAAACGCCCGCCGCCGATCCCAAAGGCTCGCTGGGCGCGTTAAAGATGCAAGGGGATAAGGTGACGGGAGGGGAAAACAAGCCCGAGTCGCCGCCGTTGCCTGCGGTGCCCGCGGATTACGGGTTGACGCCGCAAGAGCATTACGAGAAGGCGTTCAATTTTCTGCGCGAGGGGAATTTTACGGAAGCCGAGGCGGCGTTTAAGTCGTTTATCGAGAAGAACCCGAAAGACAAGCTGCTGGATAACGCGAAGTATTGGTACGGCGAGACGCTTTATGTGAGGGGAAGATACGATCAGGCGGCGGTGGCGTTTGCCGAGGCGTACCAGCAAAACGTGAAGGGAGCGAAAGCGCCGGATAGCCTGTTGAAGCTGGGCATGTCGCTGGGAGCGTTGAAAAAGACGAAGGATGCATGCGTGACGCTGGAAGAGCTGAAAACGAAGTATCCGAAAGCGGCGGCGACGATTCGGGAGCGTGCGGAGAACGAGCGCGCCAAGTTAAAATGCCAGGCGCGCTAGATTTTGCGGGTTTGATGGAGCGTTTTGCGCCGTTTGCCGAAAAAGTAGCGTTGGCGGTGTCCGGAGGGCCGGACAGCATGGCGCTGGCGTACAGCGCGAAGCGCTGGGGGCAGCGACCGCTTGTGGCGCTGATCGTGGAGCACGGGTTGAGGCCCGAGTCCGCGGCTGAAGCCGGGCAAGTAAAGAAGAATCTGAAAGAAATGGGCATCGAGGCCGAGATTTTGCCGTGGAGTCACGGCGAGGTGGAAGGGCGCGTGCAGGAGAAGGCGCGTGCGGCGCGGTATGGGCTGTTGATCGAGGCGTGCCGGCGGTTAGGTGCGGGAGATTTGCTTTTTGCGCATCATCGGGACGATCAGGCCGAGACGGTGTTGATGAGATTAGCGAAGGGGAGCGGGATCGACGGCCTTGCGGGAATGCCCGAGGAGTCGGAGCGCGGGGGCATCCGTTTTTTGAGGCCGTTTCTGGGTTTGTCGAAAGAGGAGTTGGTAAGGACGTGCCAAGAGGCGGGGGTGCCGTATGTCATCGACCCGACCAACGGAACCGACAAGTACGCGCGCGGGCGGTTGCGGAAGATTATGCCGCTTTTGGCGTCGGAGGGCCTGACGGCGGAGAATCTGGCGAGGTTGAGCGCGCGGGCGAGGGAAGCGAAGGAAGCGCTGGATATGGCGACGCGCGAGTTTATGGGCCGCGCGGCGCAAGAAGGCGACGGGGGGATTCTGCGCCTTAATCGGGAGCTTTTATGCGCCGCGCCGCGAGCGATAGCCCTGAGGGCGGTGGCGGCGGCGTTGAGGCATGTCCATGACGAAGGCTATCCGCCGGAATACGCGTCCCTTTCGGGATTATTGGACGCGATCTGCGGCGAGAAGGACGGGGTTCGGACGCTTTTCGGGTGCCTGGTGTCGAGAGCGGGGAAAAAGGTGACGTTCATGCGCGAGCCGTCTGCGGCGACCGAAGTCGTGACGCTTTTGCCGGGGCAAACGGTGCTGTGGGACAAGAGGTGGAAGGTCAGCGCGTCGCCGTCCGCGCCGCAAGCGGAGGTGCGGGCTTTGGGTTTTGCCGAGCATGAGGAGATTGATTCGCTGATGCCGGGATTGAGGCGAAGGATTCCGGAAGGGAGAATAAGGGCGACGCTTCCGGCGGTATGGGCGGGAGAAAAGAGGCTAGCCGTGGCGTCTTTTGAGGAGAAAGAGCCGTTTTGGGCGGTTTTTGTTAAACGGGCGATTTCCTAAACGGAAAAAATGATTTAGAATCCGGCTTCCTTTCCGAATCCGATCCAGACCGATGATTCAAGAAGAACAAAAACGCGCGATGTCCGGGCCAAGCGTTATGCTTGGCTCGAGGATCGAAATATTTCCGTCGATGCCGCTGCCTGATTTGAACAGCGCGGGGGGATTGGCGTACGCGGCGCGGCTGAGCGGGGATGCGTCGTCGAGTTTATATGCGATTGTGTGCCTGTCGAAGATGCCGCCGAGGATCGAGTCGGTGCAGACGATGAGGAACATCGACAATCCGGCGATATTGAGGTTGGTGGATGCGGGGATCGTGCAATGGGTGGACGGGGCGTATGTGTACGCGTTCGTTTATCAAAAGCCGACGGCGCCGCGGATGATGCTGTCGCTGGACGAGACGCACCCTTTGTTAAGCGAGGACTCGATCAGCCGGCATTTTATAGCGCCGATGATCGACGCGCTGGCGACGTTTTCGAACATGGGGATGGTGCACGACGCGATACGTCCGACGAACATATTCTGGCGGATAGGGACGGCGGTGCCGCCGCAGATAGGGGAAGGATTGTCGGTTCCGGCGGGTTTTGGGCAGCCTGTGTTGTTCGAGCCGATCGAGCGGGCGCAGGCGACGCCGTTGGGGCGCGGGGTTGGGACGCACGCGGACGATTGCTACGCGCTTGGAGTGACGCTGGCGTTTGTGGCGATGGGGCGCAATCCGATGCAAGGTCTGAGCGATCGCGACATCATAGAGCAAAAGATGCAGCGCGGAAGCTTCGGAGCGATTGTGGCGAACCAAAGGTTGGCGCCGACGCATATCGAGTTATTGAGGGGATTGTTGGCGGACGACGCGTCGCAGAGGTGGACGTCGAACGATCTCGATCAATGGCTTGCGGGCCGCAGGATGACGCCGAAAAGCTCGGACGCGGGGCGGCGAGCGACGCGGTTTTTCACGTTTATGGGCAAAGAGTATTGGCAGGTGCGGCCGTTGGCCGAGGCGTTGGCGGGCAATTCGGCGGAAGCGACGAAGGTGATCGAGAACGAATCGCTGAACAAATGGCTGCGGCGTGCGCTGAACGATGTCGAGAGGGCGAAAGACATTGAGACGGTGACGGATGAGCTGAAGCAAAGCGGGAAGACGGCGCATTACGAAGATCAGCTGGTGGCGAGGGTGTGCATAGCGTTGGATCACGCGGCGCCGATCCGGTATCGAGGGATAGCGGCGATGCCTGCGGGGATACCGACGCTGCTGGTGGACGCGGTATTGAGCGGGGGGAA
>CAYUPD010000098.1:2766-5756 GCA_964446645.1 uncultured Rhodospirillaceae bacterium | reverse complement strand
CATTTTTTCCATAACGGGAAGAACCGCAGGCCTCGCCTCATGAGCCGCAGGAGCCAAAGCCCAATCGAGGGCATAAAGGCAGTGCAGGCGCGTGCTGTCGAAGGTTGGCAGGGGCGCTTCGGGCAGCAGGATGGGCAGTTCCGTGCAGCCGAGAACGACGCCCTGCGCGCCGCGTCTTTTCAAGCCGTCGATAATAGAGCAAAAGCGTCGCCGGTCGTCGTCGGTATAGATATTGCGGCACATGCGGCCGAAGATGGCCTCGTTGATGTACGTCCGGTCTTCCGCGTCCGGGATTATGACGGCGGCTCCCGACTTTTCCCCGATGCGGCGTTGATAGAAGTCTTCTTCCATCGTGGGGCGAGCGCCTAAAAGGGCGACGGTCGAAAATCCGCGCGCTTTGATGTCGGAGGCGATGGCGTCGCCGATGTGCAAAACGGGCAGGGAGGTCGCGGCGGCGATGTCCGGGTACAGCTTATGGATGAGGTTCGAGCAAAGAAGAATGCCGTCGGCCCCGGCTTTTTCGAGGGAGAGGGCCGCGCTTTTCAGAATGTCGGCGGCGTCGTTCCACCGGCCGGTACGCATGGCGGCTTCGAGGTCGGCGAAGTCGATGCTGGCGAGGATGAGGCGGGCCGAGTGGAGGCCGCCAAGGCGCCGGGCCGTTTCCTCGTTGAGGATGCGGTAATAGTCGGCGGTCGAAGACCAGCTTGTGCCGCCGATGAGTCCGAACGTTTTCGGCCTGATTTGTGGTTGCGTGTTCATAAAAAAACCTTTTCTAAAATTTGCGGCCCGGGAGGAGCCTTGCGAAGGCAAGCGTTGCAAAACAGAACAATTTGTGCAATTGTTCTATTGTTTCTGTAACAATATAGAATTGTATGACAAACAATCCCTATCGTCTTTCGTGGATACCCGGTCTTGCGGGCCATGCGGGGCCTGCGTACGCGGCGCTTGCCGGGGCGATGGAAAAAGACATCCGGTCTGGGCGCTTGCCCGCGGGGACGCGCCTGCCGCCTCAGCGGTTACTCGCGTATACGCTGGGGCTTAATCTCGGCACGGTGCATAAAGCTTATCGCTTGGCCATGAAGAGGGGGCTGATCGCGGGCGAGGTCGGGCGCGGAAGTTTTGTGAGGGACGCGGCGGCGGGGCGCGCGTCATGGCCCAACGAAAGCCCGTACGACAGGGCGATTGATTTTTGCGACAATTACCCGTGCCCGATCAAAAAGCCCGGCCTGATCGAAAAAGAACTGGGGGCGCTGGCGCAAAATCCCGCGTTCGGGACGTTTCTCCAGTATCAGCAGAACAGCGCGTATCCGGCGCACCGGGCGGCGGGGGCGTCGTGGCTCGGGCGTTTCGGGGTCGAGGCCGCGCCTGAGCGCGTGATTTTGGCGAGCGGGTCGCTGCACGCTGGGTTTGTCTGCCTCATGACGCTGTGCCAAGCGGGCGATCTGCTGCTGACCGAGGCGTATGCGTCGCAGGCGATCCGGAGCGTCGCGCGGCGGCTCAAGTTGCGGATCAAGGGAGTCCGGATGGACAGGCACGGGATTTTGCCGGAGCATCTCGAGGCGCTTCTCAAAAAAGAAAAAGCGGCGGCGGCGTATTTTGTGCCGACGCTGCACAATCCGACGGCGACGCTTCTGCCCGTCGAAAGAAGGAGGGAGGTCGCGGCTCTTCTGACGAAGTACGGCGTGCCGCTGATCGAGGACGACATTTTCGCGCCGCTGCTCGACGCGCCGCCGCGCCCCATTTCGGGTTACATGCCCGATCTCGGTTTTTACAGCGTCGGATTGTCGAAGGCGCTGGCTCCGGCGTTCCGGCTCGCGTTTTTAAAAGTGCCCGAGAGATTTTACGAAGACGTTCTGGATTCGTTGCGCGTGACGACGTGGATGGCGTCGCCGTTGTTGGCCGAAGTCGCCTGCCGCCTGATCGCGTCCGGCAAAGCCGAGCGTCTGATCGCCGAGCAGAAGGCCGAGATCGCGCAAAGGCAAAAGTTGGCGCGCGCGGCGCTTCGCGGCTTCGGTTTTCTCGGTCATCCGGAGGCGCTGCACGCGTGGCTCAAATTGCCCGAGCCGTGGCGCGCGGAAGACTTCAAAAACGCGCTCGCGGGACAAGAAATTCTGGCGCTTCCATCTGACGCGTTCGCCGTGAACCGCGAAGAGACCGGTCACGCCGTCCGTTTATGCCTTGGGACTCCGCCGACGCGGGCCAAGGTCGCGGAAGGGTTAAAAATCGTCCGAGAGGTTCTCGGAAGCTGACCGGCAAGGCGGACAGCGCAATAAAGTTTTAGTTTCAGGCAATTTTATTCGCGTTAATAATTGGGCGCAAAAAAACATCGACTATAGTCTGAATCTAACCCCGAAAACTGAAACCATAGTTTCAGTATGACCCTCTTTTTTTCGACTATAGCCGATGAAAAAGATTAACGGATTTGGCTAGAAACGCGCCGTGAAGGAGAAGAAAAGGCGCGGGTTGGTGCGGTAGTCGGAGGTGTCGGGCTTCGGCCACATGAGGGGGAAGCTCGTCTCGACGTTGCCGTAGAAATTCTCATTGAGCTTGAATCGCGCGCCGAATCCGGCGGACGCGGCGGAGGCCGAATTGTCGGCGGCGCTGCGCGTCCACGCTTCGCCGATATCGGCGAAGGTGAAGAGCTGATAGGACTCGAAATATTTTTCGTTGACGAAATCGTCGTAGCGGAATTCGATTTTTCCGGCGATGCCGCTGTCGCCCATGATCTGCGCGGGATCGAACGAGCGCGCGTAATCCGCGCCGCCGAGCGTGAATTGTTCGTCGGCCAGAAGCGGCTCGAAGGCGTATTGCCCGGTGGCGGACAGGAAGATCGAGTAGCCGCGCGAGAGGGGCTGCAAGCGCGAGATGTCGGCGTTCACTTTTGTAAAGTCGCTGTGCCCGATGGGGTTGGAGCGGTCGGTGCCGGTATCGGTCGCGTCGAAAATGTCGAGTCCCTGACTCACTAAGATATCGACGGAGTCGCTGCCGCG
>CAYUPD010000098.1:0-2756 GCA_964446645.1 uncultured Rhodospirillaceae bacterium | reverse complement strand
AGAACGTCGAGGAAATTGTACGTGCCCCCGGCGCGGAAGACACGCAAGCGGTCGCGGTTGAGGGAGGTGCCCGAAAGAATATCGACGCCTGTGTTGCGGATGTCGAAGACGCCGCGGGCGACGAAGGACTCCTCGCGGGTGCGTTCGAAGGGATGGCTGACCTTGATTTCGTAGAGGTCGGAGTTGCCCTCGACGCGGAGGTATTTGAGGGTGTCGCCGGGGCGCGTCTGGGTGTGCGAAGCGAGCAATGACAGCTTGGTTCCTTCGTCGTCGAGCACCTCATCGTGCTGTAATTCCGCGAGAAAAAGCTCGCGGGTCGGATTGACGGTCATAACGCGGAGTTGCGTATGGTCGTAGGTGTTGAACATCGAATTAGCGCCGACCATCAGGGTATGTTGGAAGGGGCCGATATAGCGGGTGCCGCGATTATCGAAGGTGTACGATCCTTCGTAGGTTTTGCGGCGGACGGTGAGGGCCAGGTCCGCGCCGCCGAGCTTATGGGCGGAAGGGTGGATAAGGCCGGTGATCGTCGAGCCGGGCAGGTCGTTCATGATGAGCATGTACCGCTCGAGGTCGTTCAGATTGGCGGGACGAAGCTCCTTGATCTTGGAGGCGTAGGCGTCGAGGCGTTCCTTGACTCCCTCGGCGTCGGTGTCGCCCTTGTAGGTGACGTTGGCGATGTAGCCTTCGACGACGCGGACTTTAAGCGTGCCGCCCGAAACGTCCTGAGGGGTGACGACGGCCTGCGAGAGGATATAGCCGTTGTTGCGATAGAAGGCGGTGACTTGGCTCGCGATGTTGCGGGCGTCGAGGAGCGAAATTGTCTTGCCGATTTTGTCCTGATAAAGGGGTGCGAGGTCGGCGTCCGAATAGACGGTCGCGCCTTGGAAGACGACTTTCTTGAGCGGGAATTTTTTGGAGTTGAGGGCGGCGCGTTCTTTTTCTGGAATTTCCTTTTGCTCGACTTGCGGAACGTCGATCCCAAATCTCGACGACGGCTTGGCGGCGGGAGCCAATCTCTTTTCGACGAGTCCCGGCCCCGTGGACGGCGGAACCTGCTGCGCGAAGGCTTGCGAAACGCCGAACCCGCACAGAAAAAAGGCGCCCAAAAACAGCGCAACCGGCGTGCGGTGAAGGATGTCGCGGAACATCGAATTTCCCTTCGGTGTTAACATTACTGCGCTCTTTTCGAGGCCGCGCCAGTGTATGGGAACAAAAACTTATTGTAAATGACGCTATTAGCTTGAGATTCGAGCTTTTATTGTTGCGAAAGTATTTTTTCAAATTGCTTATTTAACAATCGTACTTCATTGTGCTGCGATATTCTGTTAATACTTTGTTTACTTCCCGTTGAGCGAAAAGGCCTTAGCCATGACGAAGACGAAGACGAAGAAATTTTGCCGCAGCGCGGCCGGCTTTTTGACGGCTGTGTTTATGGCGTGCCCTGCGCTCGCAACGACTCTTCCGACGGGCGGAACCGTCACAGGCGGTTCGGCGACTTTCGATACCACGGTTTCGAACAAGCTGACGATCAATCAGGCGACCCAGAATGCGCTTATTGACTGGTCGGGCTTCGACATCGGCGATGCCGGGGATTCGGACGCGCATGTCGTTTTCAATCAGCCTAGAACGACTTCCATTACGGTCAACCGCATCACTTCGAGCAGCGCTTCGCAGATTTACGGCTCCCTGTCGGCCAACGGCAACCTCGTCCTCATCAATCAAAAAGGCATCACGTTCAACAAGGGCTCGACCGTGAGCGTCGGCGGCCTTGTCGCGACGACGAGCGATTACGACTCCGGCTTCGATCAGGATACCAAAAAGGTTAAAATCAAATACAAGGACGGAAGCGATCCGGCCGCGAAAATCATTAACAACGGCCAGATTACGACAACCGGCACCGTGAACAGCAGCGGCCTTGTCGCGCTTGTCGCGCCGAGCGTCGAAAACGGCAGCGACGGCGTCATTACGGCCACGGCCGGAAAAGTCCAGCTTGAAGCAGGAGACACGTTCGAAGTCGATTTCTACGGCGACGGATTGCTCAATTTGGCGACGAACGGTGCGGTTACCGAATTGCTGGTCAAGAATAGCGGCAAAATTTCGGCCGACGGCGGATTGGTTCGGATGACGGCGGATACAGCCGGGTCGGTTGTGGACGGCCTCATCAACATGGACGGCATTATCGAAGCCAACGCGACGGCGACGGCCAACGGCGAGGTCAAGCTCGTTGCAGACGCGATTGAACTGAAAAACGGCGCGAAGATCGAAGCGAAGGGCGGCAGCATATCGCTGACAGGCACCGGCGCGACCCGGACTCACAATATCGGCGTCTCCGTCGATAACGCGACGATCGACGCGGGCGAAGGGACAATCAAGATTGCCGGTTTGGGCTATAACGGCGACGCTACGAAGACCTATATCGGCCATAGCTACGGCGTTTCAATTGCGAACGGCTCCACGGTTACGGTGACGGGCAAGGGAACCATCGATATCGACAGTACCGGCGGCGACGGCGTCGGCAAGCGTAACCCCGTTGTCGCAGGCTTTAACCACGGCGTCTATATCACGGGAACCGGCACGAGCGTTTCCGCCGAAAACGGCTTGCTGTCGATTGAAGGGCATGGCGGCGGACGGGCGGCTTCGGCCAGTTCTCACGACTACGGCGTTTTTGTCTCCGGCGGGGCGGACGTTTCGACCTTCAGCGGCGCCATCGACATCGTGGGCTACGGCGGCGGTTGCGGCGAGAAGTGCGGCTA
>CAYUPD010000097.1:0-5763 GCA_964446645.1 uncultured Rhodospirillaceae bacterium | reverse complement strand
ACCGCCCGTTTCTCGGATGGAACCCCCATCTCTGCGAACGACGTGCTGTTTTCTTATCAGACGTTGCGCGAAAAAGGGCGCCCCAATCACCGCACCTATTACAGAAAAGTCGCAAAGGCAGAAATTTTATCGCCCTTATGCATCAGATTCGTTTTTTTGCCGGACGAAAACGGGGCCATAGATCGCGAGATGCCGCTTATCATGGGGCTGATGCCGATCATGCCCGCTCACGATTGGGTGGGGCGCGACTTCAGCCAGACCGGTTTGCGCACGCCCATCGGCTCCGGCCCTTACCGGGTTGCCTCGGTCGATGTCGGCAGGCAAATTGTATACGAGCGCAATCCCGATTACTGGGCGAAGGATTTGCCGGTGACGCGCGGACTTTATAATTTCGATAAGATTCAGGTCGATTATTACCGCGACGACAACGTCGCGTTGCAGGCGTTTAAGGCCGAAGGCAAGGTGCGGCTTGAAAAAATCGCTCATCGCCGCACCGAGCCTGCGTACGGTTACATCATGAATACGCGCCGCAACCTGTTTGCCGATCCGGTTTTTAGGGAAGCGCTTCAGCACACGTTTAATTTCGACTGGGTGAACAAAGCGCTGTTCCACGGGCTTCTGAAACGGGTGGACAGCACGTTTCCGAATTCGGAATTGAGCGCTGCAGGCGGTTCGCTAGACGGGGACTCTCCCCCTTCGTTGGAAGATATTCCGCAAGACAGGTTTAGGGACGAATTGCTTAAAGCCGAGCGCCTGCTGCGCGACGGCAACTATAAGATCAAGAGAGACGGCCTTTACTCTCCGTCCGGCGCGCGCGTCTCTTTCGAGATTCTTTTAAGCGATCCTTCCGAAGAAAAAGTCGCGCTTAACTGGGCGTCCGATCTCAGACGGCTCGGCATTTCTGCCCGCGTGCGCACCGTGGACAGCGCTCAATATCAGGCGCGCCTTGCAAATTTCAATTTCGATGTGACGGCCAACAAGTGGTTCAACTCTCTTTCGCCCGGCAACGAGCAGCTTTATTTCTGGGGCTCGGCCGCAGCAGGCCAAAACGGCAGCCGCAACTATGCGGGCGTTCGAAACCCGCAGGTCGACCGTTATGCCGAAGCGCTGTCAAAAGCAAAAACGCGCGACGACCTTGTGGCGACGGCAAGAGCGCTCGATCAGGTTTTGATGGAAGGAAACTATTTCGTGCCTTTATATTATCTCGGCGCCGACTATATTGCATCGTGGACACGTATCGCTCATCCAGAAAAAATGTCGCTTTATGGAAGCGTTATGGAGAGTTGGTGGGCGGTTCAATAAATGGCAAAGCAAGGATTCTCTCCCGCCGTTCATGGATGGCTTGCGCTCGATAAGCCGCAGGGACTGACCTCGACTCAGGCCTTGGGCCGCGCCAGGCGGCTTTTGGGCGGCGACAAAGTCGGGCACGGCGGCACGCTCGATCCTTTGGCAACGGGCCTGTTGCCTCTTGCGTTCGGCGAGGCGACCAAGCTCATTCCTTACGTCATGGACGGCGACAAAGAGTACGAATTTACCGTGCGCTGGGGCGAGGCGCGCGCGACCGACGACGCCGAGGGCGAGATTGTGACGCAAAGCCAGTCCCGTCCGTCCGAGGCCGAAATCCGCGCCGTTCTGCCGTCTTTTATCGGCGTCATTTTGCAAAAGCCTCCGGCTTTTTCGGCCATTAAGGTTCAAGGCGAACGCGCCTACGACCTTGCCCGCGCCGGAGAGGCTCCCGATCTTGCGGCGCGCGAAGTCGAGATCAAAAAATTCGAGCTTCTGACTATCGAAGACGCCGATCACGCTTGTTTTAAGGTTTCGTGCGGCAAGGGAACTTACGTTCGGTCTTTGGCGCGGGATATGGCCGTTCGTTTGGGCACTTGCGGTTATGTTTCGGCTCTGCGCCGCACCAAGGTCGGGCCGTTCAATATAGCGAATGCCGTTTCGATGGAAGAGCTGGAACGCCTCAACGCCCAAAATGCGGCGGTCTCCGCTTTGCTGCCGATCAAGGCTGCGCTGCAGAACATCCCGGTTCTTGCCCTTACGCCAAACGAAGCGCACACCCTTCGCTTGGGCCAAAGAGTCCTCATCAAGCCCCAGCACGGCGAGCTTTATAAAGAACCGCTTATTTTTGCCGAGCAGGACGGGCTTCCCGTCGCTTTGATCGAAGCTAAAGCCGGGGAATTCAGGGTGTTAAGGGGATTTCACTTTTAAGCCGAAATTCTTTTTACTTTCAATATCCCATAGTATCCTTTCGCTCGGAAAATATTTGAAAGCATTGGATGTTAAACAATAGCGATAGCAAAAAAGCGATCTTTATTACGGTCGATGTGCAGAAGACTTATTTACGCATTCTTTCCGATGAGGAGGCGTCGCGGTATGCGTGTGCCCTTAGCGTCTTTTCCGGCGAGATGGGGTTGCGGGGCGTAAAAACCGTTCCTGTGGTTTTTTCGGCAAGCTTTCCGGAGGGATTATATACGCGGCCGTTTCCGAAAAAGGGAGACAAGGATTTTTTTGAGGCTTTATTATTCAGTCCTGATTTTTTACCCGCAAGTTCCGAAGCCGTTTGCGTAAAAAGCCGGGCCGATGCGTTCTGGGACGGCAGTTTGAAAAGCTATGTTGACAAAAAAGACATTAAAACCATTTTTATAGCGGGGATGTATACGACGCAATGCGTCATGGATACGATTGGCGGAGCTTTAAATACGTGCGGCGAAGACGTTTCGGTTGTCGTTGTTCAGGAGTTGTTGGTGGATAACGGATTCGGCTGGCTGGAATGCCAACCATCGCGTCACAGAACCGAAATAGAAACCATGCTGTCCGACAATTATTTTTTTGGAGGACCTCAGAAGGCGTCCAGGGTTTCTTTCGCAACGGCTGCCGAAGCGTTGGCGCGCTATCCTAAACTGCCGAAATCCGGGCAAGAGCAGGGGAGAAACACGGCTCCGATCTGTCAAGCCGGATGAATCTCGGCCGATTCTGCGGTATAGCGGTGGAGATATTTTACCCGCCGCTAGACCCGAAATCCCCGCTTTTTAAGTTTCTCCTCTCCGAGCCGCTTCGGCGAAAAAGGCTGTCGAACTCCCATTGTCTGTGCCAAAATGCACGCCATGAACCTCTCTCGCGTCATTCTCGGCATCGATCCCGGCCTCCGCCATACGGGCTGGGGCGTTATACGGCAAAGCGGCAATCGCCTGTCGTTTATTGCGGCGGGGCGCATCAGTCCGCCTCCTGATTTACCGATGGCGGCCCGGCTTTTGGCCCTGGCCGACGGAGTCTCGGACGTCGTCCGCCTTCATAAGCCGGACGAGGCGGCTATCGAGGAAACCTTCGTCAACAAAAACGCGCACTCGGCCCTGCTTTTGGGGCAGGCGAGGGGCAGCGCTATCTTGGCGCTCGCCCAGAACGGCCTGACCGTCACCGAATATTCGGCCAACCACATCAAGCAATCCGTCACGGGCCACGGCCATGCCGAAAAAGGGCAAATTCAGGCGATGGTGAACATCCTTTTGCCCGGCACGGGCGATTTGGCCCCTGACGCCGCCGACGCCTTGGCCGTCGCGATCACGCACGCGCATCACGGGAATATGCAACGCATCGTGGCGGCGCAATCATGAAGTGGCGACGGATGCATGAGGCCGATATTCCGCACGTCAAAAAACTGGCGGATGCCGTGCATAAAAATTATCCCGAAGACGAAGCTATCTTTGCAGAGAAATTCAAATTGTATCCGGAGGGCTGTTTTTCCTTAATTCAGGACAACGCTTTGGCCGGGTACATCGTTTCGCATCCGTGGCGGCGGGGTGAGACGCCGGAGATCAACAAATTACTCGGCGTGTTGCCGCAAAATCCGGATACGCTCTATTGGCACGACATCGTCATCGCTCCCGCGTTTCGCGGAAAAGGCGCCGTTGGCAAAGGGATAGCCCTTGTGCTGGCGAAGGCGAAGGCCGATGGCTTCGAAAGCGTTTCGGGGACTGCCGTTAGCGGAACGGCCAAGTTCTGGCAAAGAAAAGGGTTTAAAATATTGCCCCCGAAGGCAAGCGGCCTATCGACTTATGGGGACGAAGCGCGATCTATGGTGTATTTTTTTGCCTGAAGGAAGAGCCTAACCCCTAATTCTGCTTGCTGAAAAACGGCAAAAGGAGTACAAATGGTGAACTTTCTTTTGGGACCTTCATGATCGGCAAACTTAGCGGCAGGATCGACAGCGTCTCTGGCTCGCGCGTCATTATCGATGTCGGCGGCGTCGGCTATGTCGTCGCGTGCTCGGCCCGCACCTTGCGCGCCATTGGCGGCGTCGGCGAAGCGGCCAGCCTTCGCATCGAAACGCTCGTCCGCGAGGATGCGATCAGCCTTTACGGATTTGCCGACGCGCTCGAACAGGATTGGTTCAATCTTCTGACGACCGTGCAGGGCGTCGGCGCAAAAGTCGCCATGGCCATTTTGGGCTCGCTTTCTCCCGAACAACTGGGGCAGGCCATCGCCGCGCAGGACAAGACAATGCTGACGCAGGCCGACGGCGTCGGGCCGAAGCTTGCGCTGCGCCTCATCACGGAGCTTAAAGACAAGGTTCCGGCTTTCGCTGCCGTTCCGATGCGTTCCGTTTCCGGCGGGCCGGCTTCGGTTCCCCCCAGCGTTCAGGGCGACGCGTTGTCGGCGCTGCTTAATTTGGGCTATCGCCGCGCCGAGGCCTTCACCGCCATTGCCGCCGCAAGCCAGAAAGACCCCGAGGCTAAGCTTGACGCGCTTATCCGCGCAAGCCTTCTCGAATTGAGCCGGAAGGAGAACGCGGCATGACTTTCATGGCTGGACGAACATAAAATGGGATTGAAAGAAAATCTCGGCGTGATCTCGGTTCTTGTAGGCTGTGCCGGTTTTGCGCCGTATTTCTGGAATATTTTCAAAAAGCGGACAAAGCCGCATGTGCTGACGTGGCTTGTCTGGACCATGACGGCCGGCATCATTTTCTTCGCGCAACTGAAGAACAACGCAGGACCCGGCGTTTGGGCGATGGCGTTTAGCGTGATGGCTTGTTCGGCTGTCGTCGTCCTTGCTTTTATGTGGGGCGAAAAAGATGTAACAAAAAGCGATATCGTCGCTTTCGTTGTCGCGCTTCTTGCCGTCCTTTTGTGGTATCTTACGGGTCAGGCTCTTTTAGCCGTAATTTTATCCGTGGTTATTGAGTTCCTTAGTTTTTATCCGACGTTTCGTAAATCTTATAAAAAACCTCATCAGGAGACGGTTTCCTTGTATGTTATGGATAGTTTGCGTTACTTCTTTGCGCTGATGGCTCTGAAAGAGTTTTCTCTTGTCAATGCGCTGTATCCGATTACCGTTATCATGACGAACATGACGTTTACATCCATGGTTCTTTGGCGCCGCCGCGTCGCTTTTAGGTATTCCTCATGAAGCCGCCCGCGTCCCCTCCCGACCGTCTTGTCGAACGCAGCGCGTTGCCGCACGAAGTGCCCGATGTCGCTCTGCGGCCGCAGACGCTCGACGACTTTATCGGCCAGCCCTCTTTGCGCGCCAATCTCAAAATCTTCATCGCTGCCGCCAAGCAGCGCGGGCAGGCGCTCGACCACACGCTGCTTTTCGGACCGCCCGGACTCGGCAAAACGACGCTCGCGCAGATCATCGCCAAAGAACTCGGCGTTAGCTTTCGCGGCACCTCAGGCCCCGTTATCGTGCGCGCGGGCGATCTTGCGGCCCTCCTGACCAACCTCCAGCCGCACGACGTTCTTTTTATCGATGAAATTC